>CAYZDQ010000168.1:0-5611 GCA_964476955.1 uncultured Anaerolineaceae bacterium | reverse complement strand
TGGAAACCGAGTTATGTACGGTAGTCACACTCAACTCCTCGTCGGGGTGTCGCGCAGAGGTAGCGCACATGCTTTGGGAGCATGACGTCGCGGGTTCGATCCCCGCCACCCCGACCACCTTCCCTCTGACAAGGAGAGCATGGACCGGTCGACCCTGCGACAGAGAGCGGCTCGGATCGGGCCCCTGCGGTCGCTGAACCGGCGGGTTCACCGGCCAGCGTCCGTGACCTGGGACGCAGCGATGTCGTATGAGGATGTCGTGGTCACGCCCTTCACCGACCTGCTCGACCGCTGGCAGGGTCGTGAAGCCTATCGCGGCGGCCCTTCCTGGCCCGACTGGGATCGGCAGATCACGGCGCGCCACGGACAGCGAGGCCGGCCCATCGACACGAAGCCGGCTCAGCCCGAGACTGCTCCGGAGCCGCTGGGTGCGGCCATCTGGGGTGGGCCGCTCGTGCGCCACTACGGCCACCAGATCGCCGACTTCTCCACGCGCTTGCTGGCGTCTACTCGTGCCCATCCGGATCTCGACGTTCTGTTCGCCGCCAAGCCTGGTTTCGGCTGGGGGCGATCTCCGAAGCCCCGCCATTCGTGCGCTCGATCCTGGAGTGGTTCGGGATCGACATCGCTCGCTGCCGCATCGTGCATGAGCCGGTGCGTGTGGGGAAGCTCGTGGTGGCACCACAGGCCGAACAGGTCGGTGGACCGGGGCCCGATGTGGGCTACCTGGATGCCCTGCTCGAGAACGCCGAGCGGCATCTGGACGGCTTGCCCGAGGCGACGGACGGAGTGGTCTACGTCTCGCGCGCCGGCATGTCGTCACGTTTCGCCGGCGAGGGTTATCTCGAGGAGGTCCTGGCCCAGGCGGGGCTGCACGTGCTACGGCCCGAGACCGTGCCCCTGCACGACCAGCTGCGCACGTACCACGCTGCCAGCCGGCTGATCTTCGCCGAAGGCTCGGCACTCCACACGCTGCAGCTGAGCGGTCGCCTGGGGGCCGACGTCACGGTCCTTGAGCGTCGAGTGGACCGACGGCTGGCGCAGGACAACCTCGAGCCACGGGTCGCCTCACTCACCTACGAGGGTTGCCTTGCCGAGCAGATCCACGGCACGCTGCCGACCGGGGCGCCGGCGCGGGCCCAGGGCATCAGCGTGCTGGACCCGGAGGCGCTGCTGACGACCTTCGACGAGCTGGGTGTGAAGGCCGCCGATCACTGGGACCGGCGGCGCTTCGAGGTCGCGCGCGATGCCGATGTCAACGGATGGCTGGCGAACCACGAGGCAAGCTCAGGCGTGCCGGCAAGACGTTCCGTGCCCGAGCGCAAGCCGACTGCGCCCACGACAGTGAATGTGCGCACGCCCGCCCCTCAGCCCAGCGATGGCTGCCTGTCCGCGCTCGCACGCGAGCCGCTGCCGCTCTACTCGGATGGGCTCGATATCGCCCTGCTCTGGAATGCCAAGGCGGCCTGCACGTTCGCCATCAAGTGGTTCTTCTTCCAGGACGGCGTCCTCGACGAGGCAGAGGTCTACGCGCCCTGGCCGCATCAGTACCGGCAGCAGGTCTACTGCGCTCGCCCCGGCTACAAGGACGGCCTGGCCAGGATCCCTCGGCTGGGAGCGCGGGCCATCAAGGTCGTGCGGGATCCGTTCGATCGCGTGGTCAGCAGCTACCTCTCGTACTGCACGCAGGCCGACCGCCCCATGGAGGTGTCGCTCACCGGAGCCGCTGCCGCGTCTGCCCGTCGACTGCGAGAGGGCATGCTCGTCGGGCCGGCCACGAGCTCCCAGCACGTGCCCATGCTCAAGGCCATCGGCAAGCACCTCGGACGAACGGTCGGGGATGGCAACCTCTTCAGCTTCCGCGAGTGGGTCGGCTTCCTGGAGTCGCTCGACCTCGACGAAGCCGACATCCACGTTCGCCGCCAGCTCCACTCCTGCGAGCGCGAGGGAGGCCTGCCCGGGCTTACCGTCATCCGTGCGGAGGAGGCCGACGCGGAACTGCCGCGGCTGGAGGGGGCGCTCAGTCTCCGACCCAGCGACCATGGACGCCTGCGCCGCTCGCGCCACCACACCCGGCGGGTGGACGACGCCGACTTCGTAGCCGATGAGCGTTTCGGAGGTGCCATCGGGGTCTCCGTCCCCGCCACCCGCTGGTTCTACGACGAGCGCCTGGTCGAGACGGTCGGTCGTCTCTACCGCGAGGACATCGACTCGTACGGCTACGCCCCGCCAGAACCGACCGCCTGAGGCCTCCGGGCGCGGTAGCATCGTCGTGTGAGCCGACATCGGATGCGCCCATGAGGGCGCAGGCAGGGGTCGATATCGCCGCCTCCGAGCGAGAGGTCTGGACCGTGCTCGCCGACATCGTCTCCTGGCCTACTTGGAACCCGGCAGTGCGCCATGCCGTATGCAACGGGGAGCTCGAGCTGGAGGTCGGCACGAAGTTCCACTTCTCCACCGAGATCGGCACGCTCAAGTGCCGCGTCACCCAGGTCGACGCGCCGAGCATCCTCGCCTGGAAGGGGCGCGTGCTGATCCTGGGCGAGCGACAGGTATGGCGGCTCGAGCCGACGGATGGTGGCACGCGTGTCGAGGTGGAGGCCGAGATGACAGGATTCGGCTCTCGGCTCTTCCGCCGCCGGCTCGACGAACGACTGCAACGCGTGATGGACGCGCTGGTCCAGCTCCTGCGGCTCGAGGCCGAGGCCCGCTCGGTCGAGGAACGAGAAGATGCGGCTCGCGCGGCCGAAGCCAAGGAGAGCGAGCCCAATGGATGAGGGCTCGATGAAGGGCCTGAACCTGGCCTTCCGCTTCGTGCTCGAGATGCTCGTGCTGGTGGCGCTGTTCCTCTTCGGCCTGTCGCTCTCGGACGAGACCTTGGTCGCCACCGTGCCCGCCCTGGGCTTGCCGCTGATCGTGATGATCGTGTGGGGCCTGTTCGTGGCGCCCAAGGCCAACCGTCGCCTGGAGGACCCGACGCGCCTCGCGGTGGAGCTGGTGATCTGGTTCGTGGGCGTGCTCGCGTTCAGCTTCGCGGTCAGCTGGATCCTGGGGATCCTCTTCGGGTTGGCCGTGCTCATCAGCCTGGCGCTGATGTTCTACTGGGGACAGCGCGGGGCCTAAGCCTGCGGGGCTGCTCTGTTGGGTGCCGCTCTGTTCGGTGGCCGCTCGACCCCGCCGCTCAACCTTGTGGAATCGTGCGATCTCCGCGGCAGGCTGGTCGAGTTCAGCCTCGTGGAGGTTCAGGCCACGGCGGCGCCTCCCCGAGCGGACGACGCCCGGCTACGCGGGGTTACTCTCCGTCGTCGTCTCCGAAGCCGCCCTCATCGTCGGAGAAGTCGACCTCGTCGGGAGCGTCGGAGCCAGGGTCCGGCTCGGCGGTACCGCGGTCGAAGGCGGCCTTGTCACGCCAGCGGGTCTTGCAGCTCAGGCACACGATGCCGACGGTGCCCTCGTTGGGCAGGTCGCCCATGCCCAGGATGTCGCTGTATTGCTGCACGCCCATGACGTCGATCTCGGGCGGCCGGTCAAGGGACAGCGTGTGCTTCGAGCAGACGGGGCAGGCCAGTTCGGATCGGGCTTCTTCGCTCATGATTCCCTCAGCGCGTGACGTTGCCTGCGGTCCACACTAGCAGCCGGCTGCGCGACAGGGAGACGGGCAGCACTAGTACCATTCGGCCAGCGTCAAGGGAGTACTTGTGGTGACCGTGCCTGCCTCGCCACGATCGGCCCGCGTGGGCGGGTGCTTGGGGTAGTACGTGTCCGCTGATCAGATCATCTTGCTTGTGGTCGGGCTCATCGTCATCGCGGCGGTGGCGGTGACGGTCGCCTATGCCACGTCGATGGCTGCCCGCGGCGCTTCGTCTCGCACATCGCCGGATCCGGTGACCGGGGCCATGCGCGGCCAGGAGGAGCGAGCCGACGGCCCTGCCACCGGACCCACCACGCGCAGCAGCACATCGTTCATCGCGCCCGCCAGCACTCGCCAGGTGGCACGCGTGGTGGCGCTGCTCTTCCTGGCCGCGGTGGCCGTGGTGGTGGCGCTGACCCGCGCCTGGCCGGAGCAGGAGCCGGCCATCTTCACGTTGCTCGCAGGCGGCATGCTGCTGGTGGTCCTGTTCATGGACATGGTCCCGCCGGCGGCCTTTGGTCGCTACCGGCGTCCCCTCGAGGGCATCGGCGCGATCATCTTCCTGGGCCTGCTGATGGGGCTCACCGGCGGTGCCGCCAGCCCCTTCCTCGTGGGCTTCTACCTGGTGGCGGCAGGGACGGCGCTCTCGGCAGAGGGTCGGGCGCCGCTGGCGGTGGCGATCTTCGGCGCGGTCACCATCGCGGTGGTGGGCTTGCTCGACGCCTTCGTGGGCGGTCCGCTGGCACCAGAGGCGCTGGCCTGGATCGGCATCAACGCGGTCTCGCTCATCCTGCTCGCGGACATCGCCACGGCGGCTGCTCGCTCGCAGCGGCATGCCCGGGACGAGGCTCTGCGCGCCTCGCGCTTCGATGCGCTCACCGGGCTCTACAACCGCTCGTTCTTCTTCACCACCATGGAGCAGGAGATCCGTCGCTCCGACCGCATGGGCCGGGGCTTCACCATGCTCATGCTCGACCTCGACGACCTCAAGCCGGTGAACGACACCTTCGGCCACCAGTGGGGCGATCGGCTGCTCAAGGCCATCGCCGATACCGTCCGCCGCACCATCCGCTTCACCGACGCCGCCGCGCGTTACGGCGGTGACGAGTTCGTGGTGCTGCTGCCCGAGACGGACGCTGCCGGTGGCTACGTCGTGGGCGAGAAGCTGCGGCGGGACATCTACGCCCTCACGCTGCACGCGGCCGATCGCAACGTGCGTTCGTCGGTCTCGGTGGGCATGGTGGCCTACCCCGATGACGGCAGCACCATCGAACAGCTGGTGGCGGCCGCGGACGTGGCCATGTATGAGGCCAAGCGACGTGGCAAGAACCGGATCGTCGGCTACCAGACCCGCACCGAACGCGTGGCTACCGACATCGACCCCGAGTCGGCCGACCTGGTGCAGCTGACCCCGGCCGAGGACGTGCGTACCGGCGGCGACCCGGTGCCCTGGGAGGCACCCGCACCCGAGGGCACCATCCGGGTCTACACGGACGATCCCTCGGCCGAATCCCCGCCACTGATGCCACCGTATCGTCGGCGCGTGGACCGCTCGACCATCCCCGTCCAGCCCGACGAGAACGTGCCGCCGCCGTGGTCCACGGGCGCCGAGACTCCGAGTGCGCCGCCGCGGCCACCGAACAGCGGTCCGGCGGACACTCCGCCCGAACCACCGGAGCCGCCGACCCGCATGGCTACCGCTGTCGATGCGCCTGAGCAGCCCTGGTTGACCCGGACCGATGTCTCCGGCCCGACGCCGTCGGCGACGCGTCCCGATACGACCGAGCCGCCGGCACCGCCACGTCCGGCAGCCGAGTACCGCGTCATCGAAGGTGAGATGACGCGCACCGAGGAGGTCAGCCGCGGGGAGGATCGTCCGTGGATCGCGTTGCCCATCGAGCCCGACGACCCGCCGGACACCTCGACCCGCTGACCTGCCGGACACCTCGACCCGCTGATTCGCTGATCCGCTGACCGCAG
>CAYZDQ010000167.1:0-5640 GCA_964476955.1 uncultured Anaerolineaceae bacterium | reverse complement strand
CCGCACTCTGAAGCGGACATCCTGGACGACTGAGCCCCGGCCGTCTCCGACGCACACAGCCTGCGAGAGTTCGGGGTCGCCGGCACCATCCTGCCCCGTTGACTTCTCCTCCGCGGCCGAGCTGCTGGCCTCGTTGCCCCGGGCCGAACTCGTGACCGGCCGGGCTCCGTACTACGTGCGCCTCTGGACGCCGTGACGAGGGTCATCGACCGCCCACGTGCAATAGGTGTGTCCGGGTGCGAGTGCGATGGGTCCGGAGCCGATGCTGACCCGAACGCCCGGACCGCGAGACCGTCTACCGAGTCACGCGGAACCGCGACATCGTCGATGTCCTGGCGCCCGAAGGGCTCGGATCGAGAGCAGGCACCGTGACGGTCCCACCAGCGTCGACCTTCCGGACGGTCGGTGGGTCGAGAGCGCTACGGGGTCGACGGCGACTCGCGGTGTCGGTCGACACCGATCGATTCGAGGTCCCAGTCCCAGACCTCGCCGGGGCGATCGTCATCAAGGCTCGGGCCGCGACGAGCGCGACGACGA
The DNA here is from genome assembly GCA_964476955.1 of uncultured Anaerolineaceae bacterium. Taxonomy (GTDB): domain Bacteria; phylum Chloroflexota; class Limnocylindria; order Limnocylindrales; family CSP1-4; genus JAFMJV01. The sequence goes on along the minus strand of CAYZDQ010000167.1, from coordinate 5,103 downwards.
GCGCAGCGAAGCACGAGCGCGACCTCGCCCGACTGCTCACACTCGTCGACCATCCGTACGCCATGCGCGCATCCATGTCGGGAAGGGAGCGCGGCTACGTACGGCGGCATCACGCGCTCGCCTACTCTGGTCACGCTGCGTGGTTACAAGTGGCGGACGCGGACCTTGGCTCATAGAACCTCGCCGTCATCTGCGGCTGACTTCGACGCAGGCAGCCGATGATGGCGATCGACTCGGAGCACCCATGCGTCAACATCCAGGGTGGTGTTCGCGACGGATCCATGGGGGTGTTTGCGGAAGCTCCGCAGGGGTATCTACGACGACTTGCACGCGGCGAAACCAGCCTGTTTCGTGAACAGCAGGTCCTCGGTTCAGATCCGAGTGTAGGCTCCGGTCAGCTTCCGGCGACCCAGCGAATGATGTTGTCCCACATGGGCGCATACCCATCCCAGGCCACGAATGGCGGCGGGCACCAGTGCGGCCCGCAGTCCGATGTGAAGACGGCCGAGCGACCGCGACCGAACTCGCCCGCCACCACCAGCGGGTCATCGCCGACGCTCACCACCAAGTCAGCCTCCTCCTGAGCGCTGACACGGTTGTAGCCAAGAAGAGCAGGCCAGTCCGTCGGTAACCCGGCAACGATGGGGTGGTCGACGAGTCGGATGGAAGGCAGCGCACCGGAAGGGGCCTCCACGCGATCGTCCCCTTGCAGTAGCGTCACGGGCAGAGCCTCCTCGACCGGGGACCCAGCGTAGCGAGCCTTGCCGTCGATGCCCTGGAAGGTCAGGTAGCCGCCGACCATCACCAGGCCGCCACCAGCGGTGACGTAGTCACGGATCGCCACGAGGCGATCAGGCTTCACCGCCGAGCGCTCGAACGTGTCTGGATGCAGCAGCAGGGTGTTGGCACCGATATCACTGAGGATGACCACGTCCCAGGCCTTCAACGCCTCCGGCGTGTCAGGGAACTCGGTCGCGGCCACATGATTGGGCATGTAGTCGACGTGGGACCCCGTTGACTCGAGGGCAGATCGCAACGGGCCAACGCCTTCGCTGTACGCCGTCGTCGTGAACGAGTCGAAGCCCTTCTGGTGGATGCTGTGAGTCACCCAAGATTCACCAGCGATCAGGATTCGGACCGAGTTGCTCATCTGCTCCTCCTTGGGCGTTCGGATACCGTCAGTTCGTCACGGCGCGGAATCGACGCGATAGCACCCGGCCGGGTGACAGCGATTGCTGCTGCCGCCACAGCTCGTTCGATGGCATCCACCCTCGACAGGCCAGCATCTACACCAGCGACGAAGACTCCGCAGAAGACATCGCCAGCCCCGGTCGTGTCGATGGCATCGACGAAGGGGACATCGATGTAGGCGATGGAGTTGCGCTCGACCAAGATCACATCCTGCGCCCCTCGAGTGACGACCACAGCGTCGGCACCGTCTCCGACGATGCGCCGCGCCCCGGACTCCGCGTCGGTCATGCCCGACAGCATCACGGACTCGTCTGCGTTGACGACCGCGATGTCGGTATGGGGCCAAAGCTCCGTGTAGTCGTCGGCGATGGGCGAGGGATTGAGGATGACGACAGCACCATGCGACTGAGCCTCCTTGGCGGCCGCGAGGGTGGTCTTCATCGTGAGGTTGCCCTGCATCAACAGGATGTCCCCACGCTTGGCTTCGCCGACCGTGCCAGCGATATCCGCAGCCCTGAGGCTACGGGCATTGCGTGCTGATGTTGCGATCGCATTCTCGGCATCCGGCATCACGAACACGGTGGTCCGATCAGTTGGACCAGGCTCCCGTCGGACCCCGCCAGCGTAGATACCCTCCTGGGCAAGACGGGCCCGGATCTCCTCCGACGCGCCGTCATCGCCGATGGCAGCGCAGAAGGCTACCGAAGCGCCGGCCCGGGCCGCTGCGACTGCCTGGTTCAGACCCTTGCCCCCAAGGTCCTCACGCACCGCTCGCACGAGGATGGACTCGCCCGGCCGCGGGAGCCGATCGACCTCGAGAGTCGTGTCGAGTGCGGCATTGCCGACGACGATGACCGTCATCGCAGCGTTGCGACGCGCTCCATGAACGACCGGGCTCGATCACGATCCACTTCGTTCCACCACACGCCGTCTCGCTTGAGCGACGAGGCGACGATGGCTCCGTCGGCGATCGAGAGGATGTCGGCCACATTGCTCTCGTCGACGCCGCTGCCGACCACGACCGGCAGCGCAGCGGCAGCCTTGATGGTCTCGAGCTCGGCGGACGTGGCCGCGTCACCGGTGCGCTGGCCGGTGGCGATGAGCACATCGGCATCGAAGAACTCGGCGTCCCGCACCAGTTCGGGGATGCTGCGGTCGGCGACGATGGCGTGCGCACCATGCTTGACGTGGACGTCGGCGAACACACGCACGTCCCTGGCCCTCAGCCAGGAGCGATAGCGCGTGGCGGTCCCGGCGGGGCCTTCCACGAAGCCTTCATTGGCGACGTACGCATTGGCCCACTCGTTGACCCGCACGAAGCCGGCCTGGCTGGCCTTGGCCACCGCGAGGGCCACGTGAGCGGCGTTGGCGAGGACGTTGATGCCGACCGGCAGGCCTGTGACCGCACGCACGCGTTCGGCCATGACGCTCATCACGGCCGTGGTCTCATGGCCGATGTCACCCGGCTTCAGGAACGGGATGTCGCCGTGATTCTCCACGATGAGGCCATGGAGGCCGGCCTCCTGGTAGGCGCGAGCGTCGGCGACTGCCGCCGCGAAGACATCTTCGAGCGGTTCGCCGTCGTAGGCCGGGGACCCAGGCAGAGGGCGAGCATGGACGACTCCGATCAGCGGACGCGCCACACCGAACAGCTCGATGAGCGCATTCGGCTTCTGGTCGGCGGTTGGTTTCGCGCTCATGGATCACGCCTCATGCGGGGGTCACTTCTCGTAGACGGCATCGTGGAAACGAATCTCAGCGGCCAGCGCACGTCGGAAGACGTCGGCCACGCGTTCGCGCTCGCTGGGGGTGAGGCCGGCGGACACCGCATCGAGCCGATCCACCAGCCATGCTGCATGGCTGGTGAAGGCCGGGCTCGTATGGAGCTCCGTCCAGGCCCTGATGGTGGCTCGTGACGAAGGTTGCGCCGCGGTCGATGCGCACCACGTCTTGTACAGCCACTCGGCGCCCAGCATGGCCGCCAGCATGTCCGCGAAGCTCTGTCGGGCGGCGACCTCGCGGAACAGCGCATGCAATGACTCCGCCGACGCTGGCACGATGGTGCTCCGGTCCTCGCCCAGGGCGTTCTCGAAGAAGACCACCTGGGAGGTGAGCAGGTCGTGAAGTCCGGCCGCAAGCACCACCCTATCGGCCATGTCGGGTGCGATCCGGACCGCCGCGCCCAGGGTCACGGCCGCGGTGTCGATGAAGGCGAACTCGATACGCAGATAGCGCTCGAAGTCCTGGTCTGTGACCGTGTCCGCGATGATCTCGCGGAAGAGACGATGATTGGTCGCGGACGTCCACTCGGAACCCGCTCGTTCACGGATCTCCCGGCTCAACTCACCTGTCATGACCCCAATATAGTGATTGATTCCACGCTTGACAAACGTTTTTCACGCCGCTTCAATAGACCCTGCCGGGACACGTCGAGGTTCGGCGGGGACCGGCTGGAGTCGCGACCTGCAGGCGCCCGCTCTGCAGCGCCAGCCAGAGGAGGTTTCCAGATGCTCAGTGGTTCTTATCGCAACCGATCCTCGCGTCTTGCCGTCGGCGTCACCGCTGCGGCGCTGGCGATCAGCCTGTCGGCCACGGGTGTGGTTGCGCAGGACGACGCCGAGGAGCCGCTCGATCTGGCGGTCGTCACCATCAATCTCCAGGCGCTCTTCTTCAATCAGTTGAACGACGGCGCCCAGGCAGCCGCAGATGCAGCCGGTGCGAACCTCCAAGTCGTCAACGCCAACAATGACCCGGCCGCGCAGAACGACGCCATCGAGACGCTGACAGCACAGGGCGTGGACGGCATCCTCGTCATCGCCATCGACACCAACGGCATCATGCCCGCGGTCGAATCGGCGGCTGAGGCCGGCGTCACTATCGTGGCCGCCGACGCCATCCTGCCCGAGGGCCCGCAGATCGCTCAGGTCGGCGTGGACAACGGCGGTGCCGGCGCTGAGATGGGCGAGTTCTTCCTCGACTGGGTCGAGGCGGGCGGCGAACCGGTACAGCTCGGCGTCGTCGGAGCACTCAACTCCACCATCCAGAACGTCCGCCAGGCAGGCTTCGAGGACACCGTCGCGGCAAACGCCGACGTCGAGACCGTCGGCGTGGTCGACGGCCAGAACGTTGCCGAGGTCGCGCTGGCTGCCGCCGAGAACCTGATCACGGGCAACCCTGAACTCGATGCCATCTACGCAACCGGTGAGCCGGCTCTCGTGGGGGCGGTGGCCGCGGTCGAAGCACAAAGTGCACAGGATCGCGTCACGGTCTTCGGCTGGGACCTCACGTCCCAGGTCATCGCCGGTATCGATGACGGGTTCGTCAATGCTGTCGTGCAGCAGGATCCCGCCGGGATCGGCAGCGCCAGCATCGAGGCCCTCGTCACGTCGCTGGGCGGCGGAGAGGTCGAGAGCGTCATCGGAGTCCCGATCACCATCGTGACTTCGGAGAACGTAGACGACTTCCGCGCTATCTTCGAGTAGGTTCGGTGGTTCGACCAGCCGAACCCGCATGACAACGATCGAGACCGCCGGAAGCACCGGCGGTCTCGATCGACAACGGAGAGTGGACCAAGACCATGTCCGATGACCGCCGCGACGAGCCGATCGGGGGGCGAGCTCCACGGGCTGCCGAACAGGTGCCCAGGGTCCGGCTGCGCAGCATCCGCAAGTCGTTCGGGACGACCGAGGCCCTGCGCGGTGTGGACCTCGACCTTGCGGAAGGCGAGATCCTCGGGCTCGTCGGGGACAACGCGGCCGGCAAGTCCACACTCTCCAAGGTCCTGTCCGGCGCCGTCGTGCCGGACAGCGGCGAGATCCAGATCGACGGCGAACTGGTCCGCTTCAAGTCACCGGCCGACGCACAGCGCCGCCACATCGAGCGTGCCTACCAGGCTCTCTCACTGTGCGACAC
>CAYZDQ010000166.1:0-5692 GCA_964476955.1 uncultured Anaerolineaceae bacterium | reverse complement strand
GCCGACGTCCAGATCGGTGGACTGCCTCCGCTCGACGCGACGGCCACCTACACCTCCGCGGATGATCGCGATCCCGACATCACCACCGAGATCAGGTTGCTCTCCGATGGCGCCGAGCGAGCCTATCGGCGCATCGCGCAGGGCAGCGAGACGTACCGCATCATCAACCATCGTGCGCCGGTCGCGGCGGTGGACGAGAGCTCTGAGCTCGACCGGCTCATCCTCATCACCGAGGGACGCATCCCGCGCTCGGTCGAGGGCGTCGTCTTCACCGGCAACCAAGGCATGCTGCCCCCTCGGGCAGGGCTGGACAAGGCGCTCGAATCGCTGCCCAAGTCGCGTGTCCGGCGTGCCTACGAGCTGGCCAAGAACGGCCGGGAGCCGAACGCCCTCATCGACGACCTGGGCTTGCACAAAATCCAGCGAGTCCATCATGTCGATCTCGACTTCGACACGCTCGGCGCCGACGCCTACCTCGCTCTCGCGGGCTGGATCAAGGAGGGTGGAGAGCCCATCGAGCCCCCTGCGCTGGTCGATGAGCGTTTCGCCGTCGAACTGGTGCGGGCTGACGGGACGCGCACGCCGTTGCCCCTCACCGGCCCGTTCGAGGGCGCCGAAGCCGCGGGCTCGCGCTGGGAGTACGGTTCGGCCGACGCGCGTGCCCAGGTCATCGACAACTGTCGCCTATCGGGCTCCTTCTGGACGTGGGCTGCAGCCCGAACGGACGAGCCGCTCGAGCTCGCGATCACCGACTCGAGCACCGGCCAGACGGTCACGCAGTTGCTATGGACCGACCGGCGCGATGTCTCGACCCTCTCGGACAGCACGGCACTCAGCGACTGCCCCTAGTGTCGGGCCTGCCTCTGGCCCGTTCGGTGGGGTACGCCTGAGCGCGTGGTGGTTATCCTTGGCCCATGGGAAAGGCCAAGTGGTGGGTCTGCGGAAGCTGTCACAGCCTTAACGATCTGCCTGCCAACAAGTGCTACAAGTGCCGGGTGCCCAAGCCGCCTGACGCGCGCATCATGGACGACGAGTACGCCGTGGTCGGTGGCGATGAGCGTGTCGGGATTACCGTCGACCTCACACAGGTCGGTGATCTCACCCGTCCTGACCCGGTCGAGACCCAGGAGGGTGGCGGCCTCGTCGAGGCCTTCAAGGCTGAGCCGGACGAGTTCACGGGGGCGGGTCAGGAGTCCGCGGGGGCTGGCCAGCCGGAACAAGCGCGCCACGATCCCTACACCGACGCTCCGGAGCGTGGCCCGACCGAGCCATCCACACCCGCGCCGAGGCCGCTGCGTGATCCCATACCTCGTGGCATCGACGCTCTGGGTGGCCATCGCCAGTGGGCTGAGGGCGCCGACATCCCGGAAGTGCCCGAAGCAGCGTCTCCTGTGCCCGAAGCAGCGTCTCCAGAGTCACCACCCGGAGCGCCACCGTCGCCCGACGCACCACCACCTGACGCACCACCGGCTCCGCCGCAGCAGAATCTACCGTCCCAGGGTGCCCCTCCAGCGATGCCGTCCCAGGGTGCCCCTCCACCCGGACCGCCGCCGGTGGACGGTCCGCCACCCGGGATGCAGCCACCACCACCGCCGGCCGGCTCAGGGCCCCCAGCTCCGCCTGCGCCGTCAGCCGGCTATGTAACGCCTCTCGCTGGCGGCCCACCTCCGCCCCCGGGGATGCAGGGAGGCCCGCCGCTGCCACCACCACCCGCTCCGGAACCACCCGCCGCGCCGCCTCCACCTCCGCCGCCGAAGCCCGACGGCGACGAGTAGCACCAGACACGAAGAAGCCCGGCCAGGTCAGCGGGGGAGGCTGACCCGACCGGGCACAGAGGGCTGCGAGGCGGACTAGGAGTGGATCTCCCGACTCCGCACGATGAACGACTTCGCCGTGATCACGCGGCCTTCTGCAGGACCGCGGTCGGGACGCTGGCCGGTCGCGTCGCTGCCGCGGGCAGGGGGACGGACGCCGGAAGATCGACGCCGGAGACCTTCACGGTCACGTTCCAGCCGGCTCGCTGCAACCGTCGGTCGGAGAGGTGGGGCAGGTCGATGCGCTGCAGGTCGCCGGTCATCTTCTTCAGCGGCGAGGCGAAGAAGGCCCCGTTGACCTGCTCGTCGTAGCCGGCCACCTCCAGATAGCGGCTGGCTCCATCGGCCACACTGTGCGACATGCCGGGCACGAGCTTGAAGACCGGCACCATCACGTTGCGCATGAGCCAGGGCGCTCGCTGGAGCGCGTTCGTGTCGGGCGTGCTGCCGGGTGAGACGGCGTTGACGGTCACGCCGCTGGGAGCGCGGCGCGAGAGCTCGGCCGCCCACCAGGCCACGAGCATCTTGGCCGTCGCGTACTGGTCGCCCGACTTGTAGGTCGCCGGTCCCGTCAGCCGCATCTGGGACTCGAGGGCAGCCTCCAGGTCGCCCCCGAAGTAGCGCGTCGCGAAGGCTTCGGTATCGAGCGGGGTGAACATGGGTACGTCGCCGCGAGCGGCCTCAGAGCCGGCGATGACGACTCGCGTGCCGTCGGCCACGAGCCCGGCTTCGATGAGGCGCACGGTCAGCACGTGGTGGCCGGTGAGCGAGGACGAGATCACGCGGTCGATGCCGTCGGGCCCGATCTCGGGGTCACCGGGAGGTGCGATGCCGGCGTTGAGCACGAGCAGGTCGATGGTGCCGCCGCGCTCGATCAAGGCCTCGGCCGCCGCCTCGGCGGAGGCGATCTCGTCGAGGTCCAGCTCGAGCGACTCGAAGACGTTGCGCTTGGTGCGGGTCATCAGTCGGTCGCGGGCATCGCGGGCCCTTTCCTTGGTGCGGCCGGTGACGATCACCTGGCCGTAGCCTTCTTCGGCGATCTGGACGGCGGCCTCGTAGCCGAGCCCGGAGGTGGCGCCCGTGACGAGCGCGGTACGGGTGGAAGTCATGTCGGGATTCCTGTTCCTGGGTGTGCGTGGGGGTGGGGGAGTGGTCGGGGCGAGCACGCTGGCCCGCCCCGTCGAAGGGGTGACTAGAGGTTCTCCGAGCGGACCGTGACCGGCACCGGCTGGCCGAGCGGGATCTCGCCGCCGGTCTCGGGCTCCAGGCCAGGAGCGTCGTCGCCGGTGGGCTCGAAGCCGGTTTCGTCGAACTCGGCCTGGGTCTCACGCATACGCGTGGGCATGAGCGTGAAGGCGATCACCACGGAGCTGAGCAGGAGCGCAGCGCTGATGACGAAGCCGTCGGTCATGGCCTCCATGAAGGCGCCGTTGGCGGCGGCGGAGACCGCTGCGCCGAGCTCGGCCGGCAGTTGCCCGGCTACGACCGCGGCTACGCCGATGCCTTCACCCACGAGCTCGGCGAGCTCGGCCGGGACACCGGCCGGCAGGGCCGACTCCACGTTGCCCCGGTAGAAGCCGGCCACGATCGAGCCGATGGTGGCGATGCCGAGGGCGCCGCCGAGCTCGCGGCTGACGTCGTTCACGGCGCTGGCCATGCCGGCGTCGCGCTCGGGCACAGCAGCCATCACGGTGTCGGTCAGGGCAGGCATGCCCAGACCGGCGCCGAAGCCGAAGACGAAGAGCGAAGCCACCGGCAGCATGACGCCGGAGTCGATGGTCACCTGCGTGAGCATCAGCGTGCCGGCGATCATCGCGCCGGACATGGCCAGCACGTTGACGCGCGGGCCGAAGCGCCTGGCCACCCCCGTCGACAGCGGCGCTCCGACCATCATGGCCAGCGACGCGGGCACGATGAGCAGGCCGGCTTCTAGGGCGTCGCGGCCCTGGACGATCTGGAAGAACTGGGTCAGGTAGAAGAAGACCACCAGCATCGCGAAGATGATCAGGCCGATGGCCAGGACCGCCCCGCTGAAGTCCTTCTGGCGGAAGAAGCGGAGGGGCAGCATGGGGTGCTCGCTGCGCAGCTCCACCAGCGCGAACGCACCCAGCAGGATGGCCGATGCGGCGAAGACGGCCAGGATCTCCGTGGAGGTCCAGCCGAACTCGACCCCCTGGATGATGCCGAAGATGAGCGCGGTAACGCCGGCGGTGCCCAGCACCGCGCCCGGGATGTCCAGACCGAGCTTGCGCTCATCCTTCGACTCCGGCACGACGAGCATGCCCGCGAGCGCGAGGGCGCCGACCGGCAGGTGCAGCCAGAAGACGGCCGACCAGCTGAAGTTGTCCACGACGAAGCCACCGACGACCGGCCCCAGACCCACGCCCAGGGCGCCGACGGCGGTCCAGATGGCGATGGCCTTGGTGCGCTCGCCGCGCCCGAAGGTGTTGGTGATGATGCTGAGCGTGGCGGGCAGGATGAAGGCTGCGCCCACACCCATGATGCCGCGGCCGATGATGAGCTGTTCCGAGCTGGTCGACAGCCCGGAGACCACCGCGCCGCCGGAGAAGACGAGCAGACCGATGGTCATCCACAGGCGCCGTCCGAAACGGTCACCCAGGCTGCCGCCGAGGAGCAGGAGGCCCACCAGCGCGAGGACGTAGGCGTCGATGATCCACTGCAGCGTGGAGATCGAGGCGCCGAGGTCCGTGGAGATGGCGGGGAGTGCCGTGTTGACCACGGTGTTGTCGATGAAGACGATCAGTGTCCCGACGGACATGACCGCGAGGACGAGCCATCGGCGCCAGCTGGTGCTGATGTCGTCGGGATTGGCGACTTGGGGGGTCGTCGCGTTCACGTTGGTGTTCCCTCTGTCGTGTGGTGTGTCTTGACCTCTGTCGCCCGACGACCTTCTGGCCTGCAGTCCAGCCATCCGTCCTGACGACAGTTTGGACTGTAGTACAACTATTAGACACTTGTCTAGTCCCTTGTTTCAAGTACAATACGAATCGTCACGCGGCGCTCAGGGACTGCCGCGGGCCGCACGCACAGAGAGAAACGATGAAACCGGTACCCGCAGAACTCAGCGACAAGCTCATGACCGCCGCCTCCGTGGCCGCCACGGGCCCGGGCCTGTCCATGAGCATGGACGACCTGGCCAAGGCGTCCGGCGTACCGCGGGCCACGCTCTACTACTACTTCGGCGGCAAGGACGATCTCGTCAGCTTCTACGTGGGCACGATGATGCGGCGCATGCGCGGTGCGGTCGCAGAGGGCCTGGCCCACGAGGGCACGCCCACCGAGCAGATCGAGACCATCGTGCGGGCAGTGCTGCGAACGTTCGCCGAGTTCCCGCGCATGTGCGTCGAGATGGCCGATGCCATCAACGATCTCGACGATCATGCTCAGGTCATGGCGGACATGCAGGTCGGCCTCATCCTGCCCACCGTGAGCATCATCGATGCCGGCAACCGCAGCGGCGAGTTCGACGTAGACGACCCCACGCTGGCGGTGGTCGCGCTCACCGGCGCCCTGCACCAGGTGGCCAACATGGACATCCTCACCACCGGCCGTCTCGACGCGGCGGCCCGCGCCGACGCCATGCTGCCGATGCTGCTGCGCGCACTCCAGCCTCGCTAGGCGGAAGAGGCGGCCTTCCGCCTGGCTGCCAGCCTAAATACTGAGCGGGACACTGGCCATTGGACCCCCGTTTCCGGTACCCTGCGTCCCTCAGCGGGGGAAGGGGAGAGGCCAGCCATCGTCACCTGTGCGAACTGTTCTGCTGACAACGCGGCTGGACGTCGTTTCTGCGACCAGTGCGGCGCCAGCCTCGCCAGCGGCTGCCCCAACTGCGGCGGCGAGAATCGGCCCGAGGCGCG
>CAYZDQ010000165.1:0-5693 GCA_964476955.1 uncultured Anaerolineaceae bacterium | reverse complement strand
CGTCGCGACCGCTGGGGTCGACGCAGACACCGTGTTGGCTCTCGCTGCCGCGGTGGAGCGGGGCTCAGAGCATCCGCTTGCGCTGGCCATCGCCGATGAGGCGTCGCGTCGCGAGCTCGAGGTCGTAGATGCCAGCGAATTCGAATCGACGACCGGCCTTGGCGTCGTTGCGACCGTCGCGGGTGGTCGTGGTGCTGTGGGCAACCGCCGCCACCTCGAAGCGCTCGACATCGACACGTCCGTGCTCGACGATCGTCTCGAGTCGCTGGCCGCGTCGGGCCAAACTGTCGTGTTCGTCGCTCGCCGCGACGAGCTCATCGGCGCCGTCGGCATCTCCGACCCCATCAAGGCCCAGGCGGTCACCGCCGTGCGAGAGCTCAAGGCCCTCGGTATCGAACCCTGGCTCATCAGCGGCGACAGCGAGGTCGTCGCCGAAGCTGTGGCCCGTCAGGTCGGGATCGACCACGTGCTCGCGGAGGTGCTGCCAGGCGGCAAGTCCGAGAAGGTGGCCGAGCTCCAGGCCGAGGGCCGCACGGTGGCCATGGTCGGTGACGGCATCAACGACGCTCCGGCGCTGGCCGCCGCAGACGTCGGAGTGGCCATCGGCACCGGGGCCGATGTCGCCATCGAAGCCTCGGATGTGACCCTGGTCGGTGGTGACCCTCGCCTGGTCACGAGCGCCATCGCGCTGTCGCGGCAGACGATGCGGATCATCCGCCAGAACCTCTTCTGGGCCTTCGCCTACAACACCGTCCTCATCCCGGTCGCGATGGGCGTGCTCTATCCCATCTGGGGCATCACCATCGACCCCGCACTCGCGGCTGGCGCGATGGCCTTCAGCTCGGTGAGCGTGGTGCTCAACTCTCTCCGCCTCCGTCGATACGACGCGCGCCCCGAGGCCGGCGCCCCCGGACTTCACAACGCGCCGGCCCCAGAGCCCTCGTCGGTGACCTAGTTGTAGTTCCTGAGGTTCGTGAGCCATCAGGTCACCGTGAGTGGTTCACAGCCCGTGCTCACGCAGTTCTCAGGCTGGGCGTCCACCTTCTGCACGGGCTATCAGGTCGCTGTCAGGCCGGTCTCAGCCGCGGGCCAGAGCATGGCCGGGTCCACATCCGACGGCGGGTCCGAGCGCCATGGGATCGCACCCGCCGTCGTCCGCACCCAGGATGCCAAGGAGGCAGACATCGTGACCAGCATGAACGTGCTCGTGATCCTCGGAGCCGAGCAGGCGCCAGCTGGCCGCTGTGCTGTCTGTGGCAGTTACGTGCGTGATGGAGACGGGTTCGTCTCGTCGTTCCGAGGTCGCCGCATCCGCCTGACCGGAGATGGCTGCCTCACACGGTTCACAGCCGACCCTGAGCGTTACCTCGCCTCGGATGCCTTGTCGGTCAGCCCTGAGTCTCCCGAGGCCGGCCCGACGAGCGAGTGGGCACTCTTCGAATAGCCGCCATGGAAGCATCACCCACGCCGCTCATCGCCATCGTCGGTGACGTCCGCGCCGCCGACGCGCCTGGTTTCGCGGGAGGGCCACTCGAAGTGCTGTTGCTCGTGGTCCTCCTCGGCGTGGCGACGGCCGCGGTGACCGCGACGATCGCCCGGTTGGCCGACGCCAGGAATGGCACTTGACATTCGAGTAGCTCGAAGGTCTACGGTGGCGCTATGCGTATCGGAGAGTTGGCCCGATCGACGGGCACTACCCCCCACTCGATCCGCTTCTACGAACGACGAGGGCTCCTGCCCGGCGCCGAGCGGACCGAGAACGGGTATCGCGACTACGACGAATCCGACGTGGAGCGTGTCCGGCTGCTCGTCGGACTGCGGCGATTGGATCTGTCATTGGGCCAAGCGGCCGAGCTATCGGCACTATGCCTTGACGGCCGCTGCCGGCAGTCATCGCAGGAGCTACGAGACGTCATCGCTGCCAAGCGCGACGAGGTCCAACGGCGGCTGGAGGAACTGCACTTCCTCGACATGAGGCTCGCCCACCTCTCGGGCCAACTCGCGGGTGGCCTCTGCCCTCGCGAACTGATAGCGGAAGGAAAAGAGGTCCCTCTGTGAGTCCTGACCACTGCCACGACTGCTGCTGTGACGAGCACTGCTGTGGCCGATGCTGACAAGACGCCTTCGATAGGCGAAGCGTGGGCCAGCGCACAGGCTGCCCTCCCTGACGGTTGGGTGCTCGATGGTCTGCGCTGTGCTTCCACGGGGCTCACGCCAAAGGAGCGCTCGGAGGAATGGGTGGCGGTGGCCGTCGGGCCTTCCGGGGAGAGCCGCACGCACCGCGCGCCCGATGCCGCCGTTGCGCTGGACGGCCTCGTGGCTTCGTTCGAGAACCCGTGACCACAGGACACGCTGGTCGTCACTCCTTAGGGTGCCAGATCAGCCGTCCAGCAAGCCGCCGATGGTGAGCCAGTAGTAGACGATGTACATCCCGGCGCCGAAGAGGAAGAGGGTGCCGACCGGCTCCACCCATCGCATCGCGCCCTTCATCCACCGTTGCATCGATTCACGGAAGAGCGCGACCGCGAGCGTCAGGGTCGAGATCACCAGGCCCATCCCGAGCCCGTAGAGAACCATCTGGGTGAGTGTCGTGCTGATGCTTGTCGCGGCGAGTGAGCCGCCGAGGACCGCGAGGAAGATCGGCAGCGTGCAGCTGAGTGAAGCGATGCCATAGGTGAGCCCGAAGAGGAGGTAGCCACGGGCACCCGTGCTGCCCGCGCCCAGGCGCGCCGACAGCCGCTCGGGCGCGGCGCTGTAGAGCGTGCCGCCACCGAGGCGGAAGGCACCGACAGCGATGAGAACGACGCCCACCGCGAGGCCGATGACCGGGAACACGTCGGTGACAGCACGCCCGCCGGCGCCGATGACGAGCCCGACTGCCGCGAAGAGCACGACGAACCCCGCAGTGACCGCGAGGGCGATGAGCAGCGCCGACCCGACGCGGCGCGACATCGAGGGCGGTAGGTTGCTGTGATCCGACAGGAGGAGACCGATGTAGGCCGGTAACAGCGAGAAGCCGCACGGGTTGGCGGCGGACGCCATGCCGGCGGCGAAGGCGAATCCGAACGGCAGCAGCAGCCCGAGGTTCCCGAGCGAGTTGGTGGAGCTCGCCGACGCGCCCTCGACGAGCGTGTTGAGACCACCCGCTGGGTCTGTGGTCGCGACCGCAGCCACGACCGCCACCAGAAGGCTGGCCGTCGCGACGAGCCCCGGTATGAGCCAGCGCCTCGTGCGTCCGCTCCGAGGGCCCCTGCCGCCCGCGAGCGTGATGTCCACCATCAGGCGGGTCCGACGATGGCCTCGACCCCAGCCACGAGTGCGTCCTCGGTGAGGAGGCCCGACGTCCGGCTCACCTCGACGCCACCGGCGTCGTAGAAGATCGTCGTGGGCATCCCGAGCACCCCGTAGTCCAGCATGACGTTCGCGTCGAGAGCGTAGACGGCCGGATACGTGATGCCGAGTTCCGCGAGGAGGTCCACCGCACCCCCGCGTGAGCCGAGACCGATCAGTGGCCCGACATCCACGCCCACGAGCAGGAACTCATCTGCGAACGCCTCGGCAACGCGCTGGAACGCAGGCATCTCGGCACGGCACGGCGGACACTGGTCCGCCCAGAAGTTCAGCACGACCGGCGTCCCCGCCCCGAGCAGCTCGCTGACGTCCAGCTCCGTGGCGCCGAGACGTTCCTCGCCCTGGTAGGCGACGGCGAGGAGGGGGGGTGCCTCGGGCGCAGCGCCAGAAGCCGATCGGTCGGGCCCTCTGTCATCATTCGACAGCACGAGCGCCATCCCTGCGAGGAGGGCACCGACGGAGAGAGCGGCGACGAGGGCCACGCGAACGGCCCATGGGTCTCGGCCGACCTTGCGGCTTGGCCCGGACGGATGGTCAGGCATGTCGAACGCCCTCCTCGTATGCCCCCTGTGCCATGGCCCGTGGCGAGCGCCCGCCCCGCATCACACGTAGAGCCTCGGGTTCACCGTGGAGAAGCCCTTGCTCACTTCCCAGTGGAGATGGTTGCCGGTGCTGTAGCCGGTGCTGCCCATCTTGCCGATGAGCTGGCCGCGCTTCACGTACTGGCCCCTGCGCACCGGGTAGGTCGCTAGCATGTGCGCGTAGACAGTCTCGAAGCCGCCCGCATGACCGATCACGACGACGAAGGCTCCGTCCGGCCGGTAGCCGATGAAGGCGACGACCCCATCGGCGGCAGCACGGATCGGCGTGCCAGCGGCGTTGGCGATGTCGATGCCGTCGTGGAAGCCCGGGCATGATCCGCGCGGTGGCTCGAGCCCATAGCCAGTGCACCCGTAGTTCTGCGTGACTGTCCCGCGGGTGGGCCAGATGAAGCGCCCGTTGCCGCTACCGCCGAGACCAGAGCTCCGGCGCGCGGCCTGCGCCTGCGCTTTGCGCACCATGCCAGAGATCCTCCGCTGCAGCGAAGCCTTCGCGGCTGCCTGCTTGGCACGAATGCGCTTGGCCTGTTTCTCGTTCTTGACGAGGGCTCGGTAGCGGTCCTGTTGGCGGTCCTGGATCCGCTTGGTCTTGCGCTCGAGCTGGCGCAGGCGTCGGTCGGCTCGGTCGAGTTCCTGCTTGCGCTTGAGGATCTCGTCGGCTGCATCCTCGGTCTCGCGTCGCAATTGGTCCGTGCGCAGCCGTGTAGCCGTGGTCAGCAGGCGGAGGCTATCGAGCGCTTGCTGGTCCTGCACCAACTGGTCGGCGAGCTGGGCATCCTGCTCGCCGTAGGAGAGGTACGCGGAAGCGTCGGTCAGCACATCCGAGAACGATTCCGCCGTGAAGATCTGTTCGATCAACGTCGTGTTCTCGGTCCGGTAGGCCTCTGCGAGCCGAAGGCCCAGCGCTGCGCGCCGCGCCTTCAGGTCCGTCTCGGCGTTGCGCAGCTCCCCGTCAAGGAGCCCGAGCGTGTAGTCGCTCTCGCGAAGGTCAGACAGGAGCACCGCATGACGTGCTTCCGTGCGAGCCAGAGCCGCCTTCGCCTTGTCGATCTGCCGTCGCACGCGCTTCTGGTCCGCGTTGATGCCGGCGAGGCGCTTGCTGGTGTCACGAAGCGCCGCCCTGGTCACCGCCTGGTCGGTACGGATGTCGCGGAGGAGGGCATCCTGGCGGCCGATCGACCGTGCCAACTCCTGCTGTCGGCCCTTGGCTGCCGAGATCTGGTCCTTCAAACTGGCGGCTTCGGCGGTCGCCGGCGCGAGCCCTGCCCCGGCTAGCAGGACCACGAGCACGATTGCCGTCACCGCCCACGCTGGGACTGACTGTCGCGCGTCCTGGCGTATGGATGATGCGGTCATGTGCGTATCGATCTCCATCAGGCATCGCTGGTATCCCGGCTGGGGACGGGACGGGCATACGGTGACAACGTGCCCTTAGACAGAGATGAGAGCCACGCTCGCCGAGAACACCCCCAACGAGGGCGCCCCACGTGGGGTTTGAGGCTCAGCGGGCCGGGCTGACAGCCACGTTGACAGGGTGACGTCCCAGTCCTGCTGGAAAAGCACTGACGGCTCAGGCTCCTCCGCGCTGATAGGTTAAGCCACCTGCTGGCCGGTCCGCGGCGCAGATCGTTCAGCGATGATGGTGGCGATGGCGCGACGGTCGGGCAGGGTGAGTCCCAGCCCTTTACCACCGGCGATGACGAGGTCCATGACGGCCCAGGCCAGCGTGAGGCAGCTGGTCTC
>CAYZDQ010000164.1:0-5704 GCA_964476955.1 uncultured Anaerolineaceae bacterium | reverse complement strand
TCATCGTCGGGCAGAACCGATCCGTCCTTGGCGGGCAGGTCGCGGACATGGCCATACGAGGCCAGCACCTTGTAGCCGTCGCCGAGGTAGCGTTCGATCGTCCGGGCCTTGGCGGGAGACTCGACGATGACCAGGTTCTTCGTCACGGCCGGGAAGTGTAGCAGTGGTGCGCGCAGGCACCACCCCAGAGGAACGAGGAGGCGCTCATGCCTCGCGGATTCGGCGCAGCAGCTCCGCGTCCGGCTCGGTGTGCTCGAGCCCCTCGTCCTCGGACGCCGGCACGCCCGGCGGTGGCGGTGGTGGCGGCGTGACGAGGACGTTCGTGCCGGCCGGCACGGCCTCGGCCGCAGCCGGCAGCGCGGCCGGGCTGCGGGCAGATCGTGATCCAGGCCCGACTCGTGGATGGCGGCGCGAGGGATCTCGATGAAGCGAATGATGTTGTACGGCAGTAGGAAGACCGAGTCGAGGAACTCGGTCGAGACGGGCTTGCGCTCCTCCAGCGTGCGCAGGTTGGTGCACAGGAGGCCCGCGTCAGCGGCGGTCGGCAGCGCCTCGATGTCTGCCTTCATCGGCTGCTCGCCGTGGAGATGCAAGATGACGTTACGGATCATGGCTCCATCCTACGCTGCGACGACCGGCGTACTCCGGTTGGGGCTCGGCGGACCTTCTCACGGGACGTGGTCACTTGTCCATCCGGACCAATGGTCCTGCCGGCAGCTGGATGGCGCCGTGGACACGGGCCCAGCCCCGTAGCTGCAGCATGGTCAGGCTCGCGGCGACCACCCCAGGTTCCAGCCCGGTGGCCCCGCAGAGCACGTCCACCGAGCTCGGCCCCTTGGCCAGCACCTCCGCCACGGCTCGCTGGGTCGGAGCCAGCAGCGATAGCGCTCCGGCCGCCGAGAGCGTGTCGCCCGCATCCCTGGATCCAGCCGTCTCCGCCAGGCCGAGGTCGGCCACCAGCTCGTCGAGCCCGACCAGCGGTCGGGCAGGGCTTTCGCGCAGCAGCACCAGGTTGCCGGCCACGCGGGGATCCAGAGGGCGCCCCGGTGCCACCAGCAGCCGGCGTCCCTGTTCGAGCGCGTGCCGGGCCGTGATCAGCGCGCCGCTCCGAGCCGGCGCCTCGACCACGATGGTGGCGATACAGAGGCCGCTGATGATGCGGTTGCGCCGTGGGAACGTGCCCTGGCTGGCGCGGACGCCCGGACCCAGCTCGGAGACGATGGCCCCATCGGTCGCGATGCGTGCCGCGAGGCGCCGATGGCCCGCCGGACTGGGAGCGTCGATGCCGCTGCCGGCGACTGCGATGGTGTGGCCGCTTGCTTCCAGGACGGCCAGGTGAGCCGCGCCATCGACGCCACGGGCCAGGCCGGAGACGACCACGGCTCCGGCCTCGACGAGGCGCGTGGCGATCCTCGAGGCCAGGTCGCGACCGACCGCGGTGGGCCGGCGCGTGCCTACCACCGACACGAGCCGTGGTCGCGACAGCAGGTCGGGAGCACCCAGGCCGTAGAGCACCGGTGGCGGTTCCTCGATGGCGTGCAGAGACTCGGGATAGTCGGGATCCAGCGGGGTCAGCAGCCACCCGCCAAGCCGGGCCATCTCCTGCGGCACACGCCGCGGATCGGTCGCTGCCGCGCGCAGGCGTCGACCCAGACCGGCCCGCGGACGAGTCCGGGTCATGCCCGCGACCTCACGATCGGCGCGACCGGGCGGCAAGCCCGCCACCGCGGCGAGTGCAGCGGCAGCGCTGCCATGGAGGGTGACCAGGCGCCGGAACGTGACGTCCCCGACGCCGCTGGTGGCAGCCAACGCGATCCAGGCTTCTCGCTCGGTCATGCGGCCAGCTCCCGTTCCATGGAGCGATCGCGCAACGAGGCTGCGGACCAGATCTCCTCGGGGCCGACGGTCTCCAGCTCGCCCAGGTCGGCGATGGTGCGGGCGACCCGCATCATGCGATGGACGCCACGTGCGGTGAGCTCAAGGCCCGCGGCGATATCTGACACCGCGCCC
Organism: uncultured Anaerolineaceae bacterium; assembly: GCA_964476955.1. Classification (GTDB taxonomy): domain Bacteria; phylum Chloroflexota; class Limnocylindria; order Limnocylindrales; family CSP1-4; genus JAFMJV01. Next base: position 3,694 of record CAYZDQ010000164.1, on the reverse strand, counting down.
CTGCCCTTCTGATCCAGGGCACAAGCGCGCAGCAGCTCTCGTCCTCGCAGCGAGGCGTTGGGGAACCCGGCGTTGCGCTCGAGTGAGCGGTGCCAAGCACCGCGCACTCGGGCCAGCACCTGCGCACTGTTCTCCGGCCTCGATGCAGCGGTCAGCTCACAGGCAGCCACCCGAGGCATCACCACGCGCAGATCGATGCGGTCGAGCAGCGGACCGCTGACGCGGCGGACGTACCGTTCCGGCTCGCGAGGACCGCAGCGGCAGCTACGTTCGTCGTCGCCGAACCACCCGCATCGGCATGGGTTCAGCGCGGCGATCAACTGCAGGCGGGCCGGGTAGCGCACCGACCCATGTGCCCGCACGATCTCGACCTCGCCATCCTCCAGGGGTTGGCGCAGGGCGTCGAGCACGTTCCGGTCGAATTCGGCCAGCTCGTCGAGGAAGAGCGTGCCGTGGTGGGCCAACGTGACCAAACCGGGACGCAGGCGCGGTCCACCGCCGACCATGGCCGCATACGAGGTGGTGTGGTGTGGCGCCCGGAAGGGCCGGTCCAGGTGGTCGACGGCTGCCGTCGACAAGCCGGCCACGCTGCGGATGACCGCTACCTCGTGCGCCTCGGCCTCGGTCAGCGCCGGCTGGAGCCCCGGTGCGGCCCGGGCCAGCATCGTCTTGCCTGCTCCCGGTGAACCCACGAGCAGCAGGTTGTGCCGGCCGGCCATGGCCACCTCGAGCGCCCAGCGGGCCTGTGCCTGCCCTCGAAGATCTGCCAGCTCGGTGACGCCGGTGAGCACCGGCGGCTCATCGCTGGACTCGTCCGAGTCCGTGGAGGCCACGCGGATCGGGCGTCGTCGTCGGGCTGCGGCTGCCTTCCGGCCAAGGGGCCCAGCCACCAGCCGAGCTACGTCGTCAAGGCCCTCCACGCCGACCACCTCCACTCCCGCCACCAGCTCGGCCTCGGCCACGTTGGCCTTCGGCACACAGACCCGTCGATGTCCGGCAGCCTTGAGCGTGGCCACCATCGGCAGCACGCCAGGGATGTGCCGGACGGCGCCGTCGAGCGAGAGCTCGCCCAGGGTAGCCCACGGCCCTCCGGACGCCCGCAGCTCCTCGGCGGCGAGCAGGATGCCGATGGCGATGGCCACGTCGTATGCGGCGCCGTGCTTGCGCCGGTCGGCTGGCGCGAGGTTGACGGTGATGCGGGAGAGCGGGTAGCCGAAGCCGGCGTTGCGGATGGCACTACGGACCCGTTCGCGCGCCTCCGAGAGCGCGGCGTCCGGCAGCCCCACGATCTGGCACGACGGCAGCCCGGGCGCGACATCGACCTCCACGCGCACGAGCTCACCGCGCAGGCCACTGACGACTGCGGTATCGAGGATGGCAAGCATGCCCCGAGCATGTCTCGGCCGGCTTCACCCGCCCTTCGTCGCTGCTCTCTCGGGGCTAGCTCCGGCTGTGGACGAGACGCTCGAAGAGCCGGTCGATCTCGACCTTGGGCTCATCGCAGATGCCCGAGTGCACCGGCGAGAGCTGGATGACCGTCGAGCGTGGAGAGGTCAGCCAGTGGAAGCGCTCGGAAGCGCTTAGTTCGCCATGGGGTCCGGCGGCGTCTCCACCTTCACAGATGCGCACGATCGACTCGAGATGTGCCCGGATCGCCCCCAGGTCGGCCTCGGGTGCGAAGGCGGTCACGCGGGCCTCATCGAGCGTCACACGCGCCAGCAACGCGCGGTGCGACTTGGCGAAGAGGACCACGCCCGCGTTGAGGAACTCGCCCCGGGCCACGTCCGGCACGATACGCACGACCGCATAGTCGTAGGTGCAGGGCTCAGGCACGGCCGACCCTTTCCGTGAAGGACGCGCTCGACGCCAGGCGCGCCCCGAGGTAGTCGACGTAGCGGCCTCGCACCGTCTCGGGTGTCTCGCCACCGTAGTGGTCGGCCAGCCACCTGTCCGGCACGGCGGCGAGGATCGACTCGAACACCTCGCTCGAGAGCCGAGCATGGGCCCGCGAGTCTGCGCTCGCGAGGTCGCCGGCGAACGGCAGCAGCACGTGCTGCGCCACCCGCTCGAAGGGATCGCTCACGCGCCCATCGAGATCACCCCAGTCGTGGTGGAAGTAGAGCGAGGCACCATGGTCGATGAGCCAGATATGCCCGTGCCACTCGAGCAGGTTGGTGTTGCGTGGCGTGCGGTCGGGGTTGGTGGTGAAGGCATCGAACCACACCACGTCGGCGGCGAAACCGGCCTCGGGCGCCGGCGGCACCAGCGGGTCGTAGGTGATCGATCCGGGCAGGTAGTCGAGCCCGTAGTTGACCCCTTCGCTGGTGCGCAGCAGGTGGCCGATCTCGTAGTCGATCTCCAGCCGCCCAAACGAGGAGGCCACGTCGATGAGCACGGCCTCCGGCACGGGCAGGCCCAGGGCTCGCCCGATCTCGCCGGTGATCAGCTCGGCCACGAGAGCCTTGGGCCCCTGCCCTGCCCCGCGGTACTTGACCACGTAGGTGCCCTCATCGTCGGCTTCCATCAAGCCGGGCATGGAGCCGCCCTCTCGCAGGGGCGCGACATAGCGCGTCGCGCGGACGGTCGGCAGCGAGGTCATGGAGCGGGCGCTAGGCGGCGCCGCCAGCCTCGTCGTCGCTCTCGCCTTCCACGCTCACGCGCACAGCGGCACCGGATTCCAGGCCGCTGTCGAGGAAGTTGCCCAGGCGTCGGGCCAGGTCCGTCAGCTCGAGCGGGATGACGTACTTGGTGCTGGCGCCGTCGCCGAGGTCCTTGAGGGCCTCGAAGTACTGCAGCGTCATGGTGCGGTCGTCGATGGTCTTGGCAGCCTCGAAGATGCGCTTGAGCGCTTCGCTGTAGCCCTCGGCCTCGAGGATGGACTGCTGGCGCACACCCTCGGCCCGCAGGATGGCCGACTGCTTCTCGCCCTCGGCCACGTTGATCTTGGACTGGCGCTCGCCCTCGGACTCGGTGACGATGGCGCGGCGGTTTCGCTCGGCGGTGAGCACGCGGTTCATGGAGTCCTGCACGTCGGGTGGCGGGGTCAGCTCGCGGATCTCGACGGTAGTGACCTTGCCGCCCCAGCGCGCGGTCTGCTCGCCGAGCTTCACGCGCAGGACGTCGTTGACCTGGTCGCGCTTGGAGAGCACGTCATCAAGCAGCATGTCGCCCACGACCGCACGAAGCGTGGTGGTGGCGATGCCTTGCAGCGCGCCGCGGAAGTCGGCCACGTTGATGAGGCTGTCCATGGGCTCGACGATGCGCCAGTAGATGAGGAAGTCGATGTCCACCGGGGCGTTGTCGCGGGTGATGACGGTCTGGCTGGGGACCTCGGTGAAGTCCTCGCGGATGTCGACCTTCACACCCCGATCGATGATGGGGATGAGCAGACGCAGGCCCGGATCCCTGACCTTGCTCGGGTCGGTGCGGCCCAGCCGGAACACGACCATGCGCTCGAACTGGCGCACGATTCTGATCGACAGGTAGAGGAAGATGACGACCACGATCAGGACGAAGAGCCCGCTCGCGGCGAATGCACCAAAGATGTCCATGGATCAGACCGTCCCTTCTGTGCTCTCTGCTTTCACCGTCATCGGCTCCACGATGAGGACCATGCCAGCGTTGCCGGTCACGCGCACGGCCGTCCCGCGCTCGACCCGGCCGCCGTCCACGCGTGCGGTCCACTCCTCACCCA
>CAYZDQ010000163.1:0-5741 GCA_964476955.1 uncultured Anaerolineaceae bacterium | reverse complement strand
TGGGCCATACTCGCGGCCGTGAGCCCGCCTCGTCGTCGATCCCTCGACTCGCGCCTCGAGTCATCGGTGATGCTGGCGCTGGCCGTGCTGTTGGTGCTGACGAGCGTGGCGACCGCGCAGGAGGAGCCGGACGAGCGACCCGATGTCATCGTCATCTTCCTCGACGACGTCGATCCTCACGACGCGCGCCTGTGGCGCAACCAGAAGCGCACGCCCACGCTCGCGGGCATGTTCGCCAAGTCCGGCGTGCAGTTCACGCGGGCCATCAGCGAGACGCCGCTGTGCAGCCCAGGTCGAGCCGCCACGCTCACCGGCCAGCACACCGCCAACCACGGCGTGGACGACAACGTCGCGGCCCCCTTCGACCCGCGCGTGACGCTCGGCACCGAGCTGCGCGGAGCCGGCTATCACACGATCCTGACGGGCAAGTACCTCAACCAGCTGCGCAACGAGGTCAAGCCGAGGCGGCTCAAGCGCCACACTCGCGGCTGGGACGCGTTCGACATCATCTACGAGAACAACGGCAAGTACTACGACTACGCCATGTGGTCGCCCGAGGCGGGCATGGAGCGCTACGGCACCAAGCCCTCCGACCACAGCACGCTCGTGACCAAGCGGCTGCTCACCGAGCGCCTGCGTGAAGCCCCCACCGATCGACCGCTCTTCGCCTTCGCCAGCATCTACGACCTGCACGCGCCCAACTGGCCCGCAGCCAAGTTCGAGAACGACAAGCGCTGTCGCCACATCAAGGGCTGGGCGCCGCCGAGCTATGGCGCCTCGGTCAAGGGCAAGCCGAAGTTCATCCGCCAACGCCGCGAGCTCAACCGTGACGCCTGGCCGATGCAGACGTACTGCGAGGAGATGCTGGGCGTGGAGGAGCTGACCAAGGCCCTCGTTCGCGAGCAGCGCCGCCGCGGCCGGCTCGACGACACGCTCTTCATCTTCACCGCCGACAACGGCGCAGCCTGGGGCATCCACCGGCTGCCGCAGCGCAAGGGCGTGCCCTACGCCACCCCCATCCCGCTGGTCATGCACTGGCCTGCCCGCTGGGGCGAGGAGGTCGTGGAGATCGACGAGGTCGTGAGCAACATCGACATCGCGCCCACGATCTGCGCGGTCGCCGGCTGCGAGATGGGACCCTTCAAGGACGGAACCGAGACCGCCGACGGCCTCTCGCTGCTGCCCCTGATGGACGGCGAGGTCGACCACCTGGAGCGCACCGTCGTGCGCGAGGAGAGCGGCCCCGGCTATCCCTCGGCCCCCCGGTTCTGGGCCATCCGCACGACCTCACAGCATCCGCTGGGCCTGTATCACTACACCGAGTGGGAAACCGGCGAGCGTGAGCTGTACGACTCGATCGCGGACCCCTGGGAGCTGACCAACCTGGCCAGGGGTAGTGAGCACGACGAGATCGTGGCCCAGCTCTCGGCCGACCTGCATGCCGAGTTCCCGGCGCTGGCCGAGGGCGAGCCGGCCGCCTAGGCTGGTCGGGGCCCATTAGCTGCGCTTCTTCTTCGGCTTCTTGGGCGGAAGCGACGCCGCGTGGGTCTGCGCCTTGCCGATCCACGTCGATACCGCCTCGTCGTCGTCGACCACCTCATCAGGCAGGCTAAGGAACCCCTTCATGGGCCGGCCGGGCATGGGCTCGAAGTCGACACCGCCGGCATCGCGCAGCACCTCCTGGTCCGCCTCGGCCAGGCGCACGATCCAGTTGGCGCCATGCAGCCCGGTGACCATGTGGCCGGCCGGCACCAAGGCCGCCGGGTAGCCGAACATCGGCCGCCGTTCCAGCTCAGGGAAACGCTCGAGGATCAGCCCGAAGCGGTCGATGAGCTCGGGTGGCGACTTGGGCATGTGCGGCGAGGGCATCGAGAACCTCCTGCCCCCCGACTCGGCTAGCGGCCCAGCGCAGCCTCGATCCGAACCATCTGGTCGGCGCTGAGCGGGCCACGATCACGCGCCGCCGCATTCTGCTCCACCTGGGCCACGGTGCGGAAGCCCGGGATGGGGATGACCCACGGACTGCGCGCCCACAGCCAGCCGAGCGCACCCTCTACCATCGAGCGGTCACCCTCGCCGAGGATGGCGCGCACGGCATCGACACGATCCATGAACGCGGTGGCGGGCCGGCCGTCCTTGAACCACTCGAGCCACTCGGCGCCGATGCCGCGGATGTCGTCCTCCGCCAACTGCGTCTCGCGCGTGATGCGGCCCGCCAGCAGGCCCATGGCCAGCGGTGAGCGGATGAAGGCCACCAGCTCGAGCTCCTCGAGCATGGGCACGATCTCCGGGGAGTCGTTGAGCACGTTGAGCGCGATCTCGACCGAGGAGCAGTTGGGCGCCTCGGCCATGCGACGAACCTGGTCGGGCTCATCGGTAGACCAGCCGTAGCTGCGGATGTGCCCGCCAGCGACCAGCTCCTCCAGTACCTCGATCACCGGACCCAGCTCCTCCTCTCGGATGTCGAGCGAGTGCACCAGCAAGACGTCGAGGTAGTCGGTGCCGAGCCGGCCCAGCGAAGCCTCGCAGGCCGAGCGGATGTGGTCGGACTCGAAACTCTGACCGCTGACCCGCTTGGTCTCCTCGTCGAAGATATTGCCGAACTTGCTCACGACGAGGACGTCGGAGCGTCGAGCACCCAGGGCCCGCCCAAGCACGCGCTCGCTGTGGCCGGCGCCGTAGACGTCAGCCGTGTCGAAGACCCGCACACCCAGGTCGAGCGCGCGATGGATGGCGGCGATCGATTCGCCGTCGTCGACCTCGCCCCAGCCGAGGGCCCTTCCGTCGCTCTCGTAGAAGGGTCCGCCGATGGCCCAGCAGCCCAGGCCGAAGGTTCCGAAGTCACGGGGGTCAAGCACACGTTCCATGCCTCGCAGCCTAGCGTCCGGGCCTAGCCGGCCGTGCGACCGCCTGCGCCGGGACGTTTGCCATCCCAGCGGGACTGACCGGACGTCAGCGGCACTCTGCAGGGTCGCCTCCAGCGCTGTCCGAGTCCGAGGGCGACCGGATGGAGCTCAGGGCGGCCCGTCCAAGGCCCACCCGGATAGTCCGGCGCTCCGCCGTCTGCCTCGAGCGTCAGGTCAGTCCCCGCAGGATGGCGCGGCAGCCCTGGGAAAGGAGAGGTTCAGTCGGAGGCCAGTTCGCGCCAGCGGTTGGCGCGGTAGTCCCACTCAGCGATCGCCTCGACCGCGTCGGATCCCTCGGTTGCCTCGGCTCGGGCCCGCGCGGCCTCCACGGTCAGGCCCCAGCCGGGTGGTTCCAGCTCGGGCGCCAGATCGGCCAGCGGGGCCAGCACGAAGGACCGTTCGGCCGCCGAGGGATGCGGCACCTCCAGCCACTGCACGGCACCCTTGGCCGGGTCGTCACTGCGCGCGGCTGCCACGCGCTCGACATGCACCCGCTGGTCGCCGAAGAGCAGCAGGTCGAGATCGATCTCGCGCGGTCCCCAGCGTTCCCGCTCCACGCGCCCCATGGCCCGCTCCAGGCCCTTGAGCGCGACCAGCAGGGCCATGGCGCCATCCCCCGGCGTGGCACCGGCCGGCACTCGCAGGCCAACCACCGCGTTGAGGAAGTCACCCTGGGCCACCGGGCCCAGGGGCCGCGTGCGATAGAGGCGCGAGACGCCGGCCAGGGCCGCACCGGGCAGGACGGAGAGCGCGGAGACCGCCCGCTCGAGCGACGAGCGCGGCTCGCCCACGTTGGCGCCGAGGCCGATCCAGGCGATGACATGCTGCTGCATCGTCGCAGTGTCACATGGCGGCACCGCTCGCTGCGGTAACATCCACCCGCGCTCGTTGCATTCCCGAAGCGTCGCTTCGGGCTGGCGAGCGATGTTCGGATACGCGGGTAGATGAGGAACCGTATTTGACCGCACCGCTCTGGTACGTGCTTGGCTTCGTGATCGCGGGGTTCAGCTTCGTATTCCTGACGATCGGCCTGGCCTGGTTCATCTCCCACCGTCACAAGGGCGACGAGCACAAGGGTCTGCCCTACGAGTCCGGCATCGACACCTACGGTGACACCCGCGGCCGCTTCGGCCTCTCCTTCTACCTCTATGCGCTGCTGTTCGTGGCCTTCGACATCGAGGTCGTCTTCATCGCGCTGTGGGCGCTGGTCTTCGACGAGGTGCTCGTGGGCGGCTTCGTTGGCATGCTCATCTTCGTGGGGATCATGGAGCTGTCCGTGCTCTACGCCGCCAAGAAGGGTCTGCTGACGTGGAAGTGAAGAAGCCCGACGCACAGGCCGTCGTGAGCACCAAGCGCAAGCCTGGCACGATCGTGCTGCCCAACACGACCTGGACGCCGGCGGATCCCGGGGCCTACCAGGCCCAGCAGGTGAGCATCGACCACCTCAAGGAGCTCGAGTTCGCCGAGAAGGGCGACAACGGTCGCTGGGGTGCGCTCGACGTCATCCCCACGCACGCCGACCTGCTGCTCGACTACGTGCGTGCCAACAGCCTCTGGCCACTGCTGTCCGGCCTCGCCTGCTGCGCCATGGAGATGATGTCGGCGGCCACGAACGTCAACGACATGGACCGCTTCAACATGTTCCCCTTCCGGGCCTCGCCCCGGCAGGCGGACGTGCTCATCGTGGCCGGCACGCTGACGACCAAGATGTCCGGTCCGCTCATCCGCCTGTGGGAGCAGATGCCCGAACCCAAGTGGGTGGTGGCCATGGGCGACTGCACCTGCTCGGGTGGTCGCTACAAGCGCTCCTACGCGACCGTCGAAGGCATCGACCGCATCATGCCCGTCGATGTCTACGTTCCTGGCTGCCCCCCGCGGCCGGAGGGCCTCATCTACGGGATGCTCAAGCTGCAGCAGCTCGTCCTCGAACGCCGAGGCCAGTGGCAGGACCGCAAGGTCGGCCCCACCGTGCCCGACGGGGTCTAGCGAGAGGAGAGGACGATCACGGACACGCGCATGCTGGCCACGCTCGACGAACGCCTCGGTGATCGTACCGTGGTGCCCGTCGTGGTCAGGGGCGACACCATCGAGCTGGTCGTGCGCCCGCGCGACCTGACCGACGTGATGCGCACGCTGCGTGACGACGGTGATCTGCGTTTCGAGCTCATGGCCGACCTCTGCGGCGTCGACACCGGCGTGACCATGCAGGTCGTCTACCACCTCTGGAGCCCGCTCTCGCCCGACTGGGTCCGGGTCATCGCCGACGGGCTGTCCCGCGACGACCCGCGCGTGCCATCGATGGTCCACCTCTGGCCCGGCGCCGAGTGGGCCGAGCGTGAGGCCTACGACATGTTCGGCATCGAGTTCGAGGGCAACCGCGACCTGCGTCGCATCTATATGCCGCCCGACTACCTCTCCTTCCCCTTGCGCAAGGACTTCGCCCTGGCTGATGACGCCTCTCGCGGGACGGGCGCGGGGATCCGCCACCAGGAACACCCGGTGGCCCCGGCCGAGGTCCGTGCGGCGCCGGTCATCCGCACCAGCGCCGGTGCCGGTGCGGTGCTGGGACCAGACGGTGAGCTGCTGGCGGTGGGCGCCGGTGCTCCCGATGAGCCGGTGATGGTCGAGAGCGGCGAGGAGCCGGCATGACCACCGAGCGCGAGCAGGTCCGCTCCCTCGACGACCCCGAGCTGATGGTGCAGACGCCGGCCACCATCTACGACGCCGTCCCGCCGCTGACTCCGCGCACCGAGCGCGAGGCCGAGTTCTACGAGCTGGGCGACGGCGAGATGTTCGTGAACCTGGGCCCGCAGCATCCTTCCACCCACGGCGTGC
>CAYZDQ010000162.1:0-5743 GCA_964476955.1 uncultured Anaerolineaceae bacterium | reverse complement strand
GCCTCATCGGGCAGGCCCAGCGCCAGGGCCATCAGCTGCGTGAAGTAGAGCACCGGCAGCGGCTCCGACAGCTCCATCTGGGTCTGCCGCGCATCGAGGTTCAGGTGACACAGCGGGCAGGCCACGACGATCGCTTCCGCGCCCGCGTCGCGGGCATGGTCGATGAGATCCCCACTCAGCTGCAGCACGATGTCCGGCCGGGTCAGGGAGTTGGCCGCGCCGCAGCAGGCGGTCTTGTAGGACCAGTCCAGCACGTCTACGCCGACGGCTGACATCAACCGGTCCATGTCGACCGGGTTCTCAGGGTGCTCCGCCCCGGTCGCCTCGGGCGGACGAGTGAGCAGGCAGCCGTAGTAGCAGACCGCACGCAGCCCGGTGAGCGGTCGCTCGACCCGCTCGCCGAGCAACTCCGGCTCGACGTGCCGGGTGATGGTCTCGATGAAGGTGCTGACGCGCACGGCGGCCGGGTCCGGGCCAGGTGCCACGTCCTCGCTCGCAGCCTGACCGTTGGTGGCTTCGAACTGGGCGATCTTGTGGCGGCTGAAGCAGGAAGCGCACGGCATCGTCACCTCGTCGAAGCCACCCCTCTCGATGAGGGCGAGGTTCTCCAGGGGCAGGCTCTGACCGACCTCGGGGTCCGCCCGATGGGCCGCCGAGCTGCCGCAGCAGGCCCAGCCCTCCGGCTCGATGAGCTCCAGGTCCAGTGCTCCGGCCACGGCCCGCGCCGATTCGTCGAACTCAGTGGCGGTCGAGTGCAGCGAACAGCCGGGGTAGTAGGCCACCGCCGTGGCCGCCCCGGGCACCGGCTTGGGCTGCTTGCGCGGCGCGACCTTGGGCAGGAACGGCATCTTGCGCTTGCGCAGCATGCGCAGCCCGAGGTCGAGGTCCTGGGTCAGGCGCCCCGTGCGCAGCTTCATCTCGGCCATCAAGCCCAGCTCGTAGGCGCGGCGCCAGAGGCGGATCTCGCGCATGAAGGCCTTGTTGAACTTGTCGACCTCCGGCACGGCCGGCTTGACGCCCTGCTCGAGCGCCTCGCGCGTCAGGAATCCCATGACGCCCGCCACGTCGATGCCCTGGGGGCAGCGCGTGGTGCAGGTCTGGCAGGCGGCACACAGCCAGGTGGTCTCCGAGCCGAGAGCGATGTCGGTGTCGCCCAGCTGCACCGCGCGCATGACCTGGTTGGGCTGCCAGTCGAAGAACTCGGCCAACGGACAGCCGCTCGTGCACTTGACGCACTGGTAGCAGAGGTGGACGTTCTGCCCGGTCTCGTCCTGGACGCGTCGAGCCAGCCCGGGATCGGGCGTCCCCTGCTCAGCGGGCCCGTGGTCGGTCATCGTCAGCCCCCGGCCCCCACGGGCTGCAGGGCGATCTCGGATCGTGGCGGCAGACCGGCCGCCTCCACGATGGGCCTGACCGCCTCCTCCCACTCGATGGCCATGATGTGCACGCCGGCCACACCCTCGATCTGCTGCATCTCCGCGATGAGGTCGATGCAGATACGGATGCCCTCCGCGCGCCAAGCAGCGGAACGCTCCTTCTTGTCCTCGATGCCCTTGCCCGCGGCCACCATGCGCTCGACGATCTCATCGGGCACATCCATGCCCGGCACCTTGTCACGCATGTACTTGGCGGCACCGGGCGTCTTGAGCGGGCCGACCCCGGCCAGGATGTAGGTCTCCTCGTGCGTGCCCAGGTCGACCACGCGCTTCATGAACTCGCGGAACTTGGGCGCGTTGTAGATCATCTGCGTCTGGATGAAGTCCGCGCCGGCCCTGGCCTTCTTGGCCAGCCGCAGCGGCCGCCACTCGAAGGGGTCGCCGAAGGGATTCTCGGCCGCGCCCACGAAGAAGCGCGGCTGGACGCCCTCGATCTGCTCACCGCACTGGAAGACGCATTCGTCGCGCATGGCCGCGACCATCTGCACCAGCTGCACCGAATCGAGATCGTGGACGTTCTTGGCCTGGGGATGGTTGCCGAAGGACTGGTGATCGCCGGTCAGGCACAGCAGGTTGCGCAGCCCGAGCGCATAGGCGCCCAGCAGATCGGCCTGCATGGCCAGCCGGTTGCGGTCGCGACAGGTCATCTGCAGCACCGGCTCCAGACCCTCCTCCAAGGCCAGCGCCGCGGCCCCCACCGACGACATGCGCACGATGGCCGTCTGGTTGTCGGTGATGTTGACCGCGTCCACCAGGCCCTTGAGCAGCCCGGCCTTCTTGCGGATGACCTCCGCGTCCGCGTTCTTGGGCGGCCCCAGCTCGGCGGTCACCGCGAACTCGCCCGAGCGGAGGACCTTCTCCAGATCGCTGCCGGACTTGTAGCCGTCGGTCTCGTTCATGGCCCCGCCTCCCCCACGTCTGCCGACGAAGGCGCGATCGTGGGCTCCTGCAGATCCTCGCGCACGATCTTGCGTGGCCCGCCGTCCCGGCTCGTGGACCAGTCCTTGGGCGGTGAGATCTCCATGAGGGCATCGAGCCGCCCCTGTGACGAGAGCTTGTCGTAGATGAGCTGCCAGGCGCAGTCGAGCTCCGGGTCGATCTCGCACTTGCCGTCCGAGGATCCGCCACAGGGCCCGTTGAACAGCTGCTTGGCACAACGCGCGACGGGGCAGATGCCGCCGGTCAGACCCAGCACGCACTGGCCGCAGGCCGCGCAGCGCTCCTCCCACACACCCTGCGACTCGGGCAGGCCCATGAAGGTGGTGTTGAGGCCGGGGACCACGACCGCCTCGGGGAAGTGCTCGGCCATGGCCTGCACGCCGATGCCGCAGCCGATGGAGAGCACCACGTCGGCATCGGCCACGCGATCCTCGATGGAGTCGAGGTACTCCCACTCGCACTGGCGTTGCACCGTGACGTCGGCCACCTCGCGCGAGGCACCGTCGAGCCGGGTCGACATGCGCAGGAGCGAGGCCAGCACGTCCGCCTCGCGCTCGCCGCCGGCGAAGCAGACGGTCACGCACGTGCCGCAGCCGACCACGAGGACCTTCTCGGCGTCGCCCACGAGGCCCTTGATCTCTTCGAGTGGCTTCTGTTCGCCGATGATCATGGCTCGGGCCTCCCTGGGCTCGCCGGGCTGGGTGCCCGGACGCTGCAGGCGCCGACGCAGCGGTCGTCGCCCTCGTGCATGGTGGTGTCGGTCCCGTCGATGAGCGAGTCGAGACCGTCCGGAGCCATCTGGCGGAGCGGGCTGGGGCCCAGGATCCGGATCTGTGCGTCCATGTCGGCGACCGCGTCGGCCCAGGCCTGCCCCATGCCCGACGACATGTTGTACATGCGCACGCGCTCGGGATCCAGGCCGATCTGCTCGATCAACACCCGCACGCGCTCGACGCGCTGCCGGGCGTGAAGGTTGCCCCGCTGATAGTGGCAGTCGCCCTCGAGGCATCCTGCGACCATGACGCCGTCCGCCCCGAGCTCGAGCGCCCGCAGCAGCAGCAGCACGTCCACCTTGCCGGTGCAGGGCAGCTTCACCACGCGCACGGTGGGCGGGCTTTGCACGCGCAGCGCTCCGGCCAGGTCGGCGGCGGCGTAGGCACAGAAGTGGCAGCAGAACGCGACGATGTGGAAGCTCATGTCTGCTTCCTGCTCGGGCGGCCGAGTATCGGCTTCGAGGACTTGCATCACTGGACCACCGTTCCGAAGAGCGCGTCGAGCTTGGCGATGACCTGTCCATCGCGGTAGTGGAGCAGGTCGATGGCTTCGGCCGGACACTCGCTGGCGCAGATGCCGCAGCCCTGGCAGATGGCCGACTCGATGTGGGCCGCGCCGGCGATGCCGCCGACACCGGTGGCGTCAGCCACCATGCTCGGCACGCCGAAGGGGCAGATACGCACGCAGGTCAGGCAGCCGGTGCACTTGGCCTGGTCGACCACGGCCACCGCGCCACCGGCGGCAAGTGCCGGGCGGGAGAGGATGGTGGCTGCGCGCGAGGCTGCCGCCCGGGCCTGCACGAGCGACTCCTCGAGCAGCTTGGGATAGTGGGCGGCACCGGCCACGAACAGACCTTCGGAGGCGAAGTCCACGGGGCGCAGCTTCACGTGCGCCTCGAGGAAGAAGCCATCGCCGTCGACCGGCACCTTGAGCACCGTGCCAAGCTCCGACGCACCCGCCGAGGGCACGAGCGGCGTGCTCAGCACCAGCAGGTCCGGTCGTAGCTCCGTCTCGCGGCCCAGGACCGGGTCCCAGGCTCGCACCACCAGCTCGTCCGCGCCTTCGGCCCCGACCTCGACGCTGGGCTTGCGGTCGAAGTCGTAGCGCAGCAGGCGCACGCCTCGCCGGCGTGCTTCGGTGTAGAGCCGTTCACCGAGGCCGTAGACGCGGATGTCGCGGTAGAGGATGGTCACCTCCGCGTCGGGCTTGAGGTCGAGCAGCCGGATGGCGTTCTTGAGCGCCTGGGTGCAGCAGATGCGACCGCAGTAGCGCTCGGCCGGACCGACGCACTGGATCATCGTGACCTTGTCGGGCAGCTCCTCCGTCGCCGGCGGCTCGGCCAGCTGGGCCTCGAGCTGCTGCTGCGTGACGACGCGCGGATCGCTGCCGTAGAGGTACTCGTCGCCGCGGTACTCCTGGCCGCCGGTGGCGACGATGGTGACGCCGTGCTTGAACTCGGTACCGTCGCTGAGGCGGCTGCTGAAGTTGCCCACGAAGCCGGCGGTGTCATCGAGCTCCACGCCGAGGTGCAGGCTGATCAGCGGCTCCTGCTCGACGCGCTCGATGGTGGCCTCGAGGAAGGCCTGCGGGTCGGCCGCGACATCGGCGGTGTAGAAGACGTGGCGCAGGTTGCCACCCAGCTCGGCTTCGCGCTCCACGAGGTGCACCGGGTAACCCTGCTGGGCGAGGCTGAGCGCGGCGGTCATGCCGGCGGGCCCGCCGCCGATGACGAGGGCCGAGTGTTCGACGTTCACGGGCACCGTGTGCAGCGGTTCCAGCTCCGCCGCGCGGGCGGTGGCCATGCTCACCAGCTCCTCGGCCTTGGCCGTGGCCGCGGCCTGGTCGTGCGAGTGCACCCACGAGCACTGATTGCGGATGTTGGCCATCTCGAAGAGGTAGGGGTTGAGCCCGGCCGCACGGATGGAATCGCGGAAGAGCGGTTCGTGCGTGCGCGGTGTACAGCTGGCCACCACCACGCGGTTGAGGCCCTTCTCCTTGACCTGTTCGGTGATGCGCTCGATGGCGTCCTGCGAGCAGGCGTAGAGCATGGGCTCGGTGTGCGTCACGTTCGGCAGCCCGGCCGCGGATTCGGCCACGGCGGGCACGTCGAGGAAGCCGCCGATGTTGGAGCCGCAGTTGCAGACGAAGACGCCCACGCGCGGCTCCTCCTCGGAGACATCGCGCTCGGGCGGGAACTCGCGCTCGCGTGCCAGCGATCCGCGAGCCGACGCCAGCAGCGCGCCGGCCTCGGCCGCAGCGGCGGAGGCATCGACCACCGTCTCGGGGATGTCCTTGGGCTCGCGGAACGGGCCCACCGCGTAGATGCCTGAACGCGAGGTCTGGAGCGGGTCGAACCGCACGGTGGAGCAGAAGCCATAAGGATCGAGCTCGATGCCCAGGTCACGGCCAAGCTGGCGCACGCCGGGTGACATCTCCATGCCCACCGAGAGCACGACCATGTCGAAGGGTTCTTCCTTGAGCGGCGGCTTGCTGCCGTTGCCGTCCTCCGGGCCGTCGTGCCAGCGCACGAGCAGACGCTCCGTGTCCGGCTCCTGGCGCAGGCCGGAGATGCGGCAGCGGTGGTACTTGACCCC
>CAYZDQ010000161.1:4588-5761 GCA_964476955.1 uncultured Anaerolineaceae bacterium | reverse complement strand
ACTCGGTCGACAGCGGCATCTACCCGCTGGGCTCGTGCACCATGAAGTACAACCCCAAGGTCAACGAGTGGGCCGCCCGCCAGCCGGGCTTCGCCGAGCTGCACCCGCTGGTGCCCGACGATCTGGCACAGGGCAGCCTCGAGCTGATGTGGACGCTCCAGCAGCAGCTGGCTGAGATCGGTGGCTTCCCCTCGGTCTCGCTGCAGCCCGCGGCCGGTGCCCACGGGGAGCTCACGGGCATCCTCGTCATCCGGGCCTACCACCTCGCCCGCGGTGACGTCGAGCGCGACGAGGTCATCGTGCCCGACTCGTCGCACGGCACCAATCCGGCCACGGCCTCGATGGCCGGCTACCGCACCGTCACCATCAAGTCGACACCCGAAGGCCTGGTCGACATCGAGGCTCTGCGCGAGGCGCTCGGACCGCGTACGGCCGCGGTCATGCTCACCAACCCCTCGACGCTGGGTCTCTTCGAGCACGACGTGGTGGAGCTGCTCGAGGCCGTCCATGCCGCGGGTGCGCTGGCCTATATGGATGGCGCCAACATGAATGCGGTACTGGGCCACTTCCGGCCCGGCCAGGCCGGCTTCGACGTCATGCATTTCAACCTGCACAAGACGTTCTCCACGCCCCATGGCGGCGGTGGCCCCGGTGCCGGGCCCATCGCGGTGGCGGCACACCTGCTGCCGTACCTGCCCGAGCCGTTGGTGATACGCGAAGGCGACAGCTTCCGGCTCGAGCGGCCCGGCGAGCGGCCCGAGGCCATCGGTCGAGTGCGGGCCTACGGGGGCAGCACCGGGGTGCTCGTGCGCGCCTTCGCCTACATCCGTGCGCATGGCGGCAGCGGCCTGCGCCAGGTCAGCGAGGACGCGGTGCTCGCAGCCAACTACCTGCGCGGGCGGGTAGGGGAGGCCTACGAGCTGCCCGTGGCCGGTCCCTGCAAGCACGAGTTCGTGGCCAGCGCCTCGGCCATCAGGGAGGCCACCGGCGCGCGCACCTATGACATCGCCAAGCGCCTCATCGATCATGGCTACCACCCGCCCACGATCTACTTCCCGCTCATCGTCGATGAGTGCCTGCTCATCGAGCCCACCGAGACCGCGCCGCCCTCGGCGCCGCACGACTCCGCGGACCGCCGTCTCGACGACGCTCGCGCCGCGGCCGAGCCCCCCC
>CAYZDQ010000161.1:0-4578 GCA_964476955.1 uncultured Anaerolineaceae bacterium | reverse complement strand
CACCGAGCCCGAGTCGCTCGAGACGCTCGATGCCTTCGCCGACGCGCTCATCGAGGTCGCGCGCGAGGCCGCTGAGGATCCGGAGCTGCTGGCCTCGGCGCCGCACGATGCGCCGGTGCGCCGTCTCGACGAGACTGCCGCCGCGCGCAAGCCCGACCTGCACTGGCGGCCACTGACGGGCGCGGAGACGCCGTGCCCACAGTAGCGAGCCGGTGGCGCCTGCGACTGCCGATCCTGGCCGTGGTCGGGGCCGTGGTCGTCACTGCCTGCCTCTCGGATCCGGCGCCGAGCCTCGTGCCGAGCCCCGAGCCCACCATCACCGCGAGTCCCACGGCCACGCCCGAGCCGACGCCTACTCCTCGACCACGCGACGCCGACGCCGAGACGTTGGTGGTGATGGCCCCCGAGCATCCCACGCGACTGCTGCCCTCGGACACGCTCAACGCCACCGAGGAGCTGCTGGTGGACGTGCTCTACGACCCGCTCTACCGGCTCGACCACGAGCTGCAGCCGGTGCCGGAGCTGGCCAAGGCCCTGCCCCAGATCCGCAAGAGCGGCACGGTCCTGGAGATCCCCATCAAGGCGGACGCGCGCTTCCACAGTGGCGACAAGCTCAAGGCGGACGACGTCGTCTTCTCGCTGGACATGGCGGCCTCGCACTCCTGTCCGTTGGGCCATAGCCTCTGTCGCACGGTGCGTACCTACATGGACGACGTCAGCCGCGACGAGCGCACGGTGACCATCACGCTCTCCGAGCCCTACGCGCCGTTCGTGGCGGAGGTGCTCGCGCGCTTGCCCATCCTCTCCTCGCAGGATGTGCGCGCCGCCACCGCAGAGCTGATCGAGGCCGCCGATCGTCTCAATGAGAACCGTCCGGACCGGGTCATCAGCAAGATCACCGAGCAGATGTGGCGCGACGAGTGCTTCGCCGAGGAGCCGCCCAAGGGCTGCCAGCTGCGTGATCATCGCCACACCCTCGAGAGTGTCTTCGAGCAGGCGCGCATCGACCTGCCGCCGGAGCGGCCCTACATCGATGCCACCGGGCTCTTCGACGAGGACGCCTACCTCGGCGACCTGCTGCGTCGTCTCGAGGCCCTGGCCCAGGTCTTCGACAGCCAGGCCGCGGACAAGCACTCGGCGGCCCTGGGGCTGCTGGACGCCACGGTCGAGCCCTTCGGTGGTGGTCCCTACCGGCTCGATCGCATCGACGAGGACGGCACCTACCACTTGCTGGCCAACGAGGCCCACACCCGCAGCGCTCCCCACATCGAGCGCATGGAGATCCGGGTGGAGCGGAACCCGTCGGTAGCCACCACCCGCCTGCTCACCGGCGAGGCCGACTGGATCCTCGAGGCCAACGCAGAGCAGGCCGAGGTCGTCAACGGCTCGCCTGGGTACCGTGCCGCATCACGTCCGGAGGACACGCAGTACGGTGTGCTCTTCAACGTTCGCCCTGACCGCATCTACTTCGACGTGCGCACGCGTCGCGCGTTCGTCGAGTGCATCGACCACGAGGCCCTGGCCACCGCGCTCGATCCCGAGCGACACCTCGCCACCACCCCCTACACGGCCACCTCCTGGGCCATGCCCGAGGCAGACGTGCGTCCACGGGACGTGGCCGCCGCCAACGCCTGGCTCGGCGAGGCCGGCTGGCAGATGGCCACCGACGGAGTGCGTGTACGAGAGGACGGCACGCGCCTCTCGAGCACCATCGCGGTGCGGCCCACCAGCGTGGACCTCTTCACCTTCGCCAACCAGGCGGTCGAGCAGCTGCAGGAGTGCGGCATCGAGCTGATCGTGGAGGAGCTGGACCTGACCGGTGATGCCATGCTCACGCAGCTGACCTACCCCAACGACTTCGACACGCTGATGTGGTCGCGCTGGCTGGGTACCGACCCCGATTCGGCCGTGCGGGCCTTCGAGTCCTCGCGGGTCACCGATGAGGACAACCGCGCCGACGAGAACCCCAGCGGCTTCACCTCCGAGCTGGTCGATCACCACGTAGCCTCCGCGCGCGAGAAGCTCGACGTCGACGAGCGTGTGACCGCCTACGCCGCGGTGCAGCAGGAGCTGCAGACGCTCATCCCGTACTGGCCGCTGTGGTACGACTCGTCGATCAGCGCGGTCTCGGAGCGCCTGCAGGATGAGGACGGGCCCATCGACCCCTCGCGCTCGCGCTATGCCTGGGACATCTCGGCCTGGACGTTCGGACCCAGCGAAGCGTCCTGAGCCGGTGGCGCGGGTCCGAGGTCGGTGGCACGCCACTTACGCCGGTGGCACGCGTCCTACGCCGGTGGCGCGGGCCCCAGGCCGGTGGTGCGGACCCTACGCCGGTGGTGCGGATCCGGCGGGGCGCAAGCGACAGCCGTCGCCACCACCGACGCTGGCGCGTGTCCCGGTCCATCGATGTAGCCGACCGTCGTCCATGGCGACGGTAGCGCCGCGAAACGCCGAGCCTCCTAGCCACTCGTCGCCAGAGTGGACCGTAGTCGCACAGACCGACACCCACTCCCGGCCTACCGTCGGGGAGGACGACGATCGGCTACACGATGAGGCGCCAGCGCCGGCTCCACATGGTCGGCACTGGCGTACCGCACTGCCCCCGCGGCTACAAGGGACGGTCGCGTCGACGGGAGCGACGTTTGGCAACGGCCGGCTGGCCACGACCGTCCCGCGACCACCAGCCACGAGGGGCAGCCCGGGAACTAGGTCGCCCGTCGCGACGACCTATGGCTCTACGGTGGACCCTTTGGGAGAGGCTCTATACAATCCAACTGCCTGTGGCCTCTCCATGGGAGACGTGCGCCTGCGTGCACGGATAGGAGAGGCGGCAGTCGAGAGCCCTATCGCGATCCTCGTCGGACGACGGGGACGCGCCACAGAGGAGGAACCTCTCTGATGAGTCATCGGACTCGCACCGGCTTCGCCTTCGGCGCAGCCATGGCGCTGGCGGTCACCGCCATCGCGCCTGTCGCCGCCCAGGATGAGACGTCGCTCGTCTACGCCATCGATGGCGAGATCAGTGCGCTGAACAACGCCGCTGACGACGTACCCACCGCCGAGGCCAACACCTGGCTGCACAACGCCCTGTACACGCTAAACGAGAGCCTGACCCCGGTCGCTGATGTCGCCGCCGATCTCGCCGAGATCAGCGAGGATGGCCTGACCTGGACTATCTCGCTCCGCGAGGATGTCTACTTCCAGCCAACCGGCGAGCAGGTCACGGCTGAAGACGTGGTCTTCACCTACGAGCTCGCCAACAGTGACAACTGCAAGTTCAACCCCGACGCCTGCCTCGCCTTCGTGACCGTCACCCCCGAGGGCGGCGAGGAGCAGAAGGTCCTGCAGAGCGTGACCGCTCTCGACGATTTCACCGTCGAGTTCGTGCTGGCCGACAAGTACGCGCCGTTCAGCACCGTTTCGCTGCCGAGCCTGTTCATCGACAGCAAGACTGCGACCGAGGCCGCCTTCGCTGACTTCCAGGAAGGCCTGGGTGCGGTCACCGCCGCTGACGTTGACGCCCTCATCGAGGCCGGCGCCGAGGCCGAGACCTTCATGGCCGACGCCGAGGCTCTGCTGAGCTCCGCCGAGTTCGCGATCCCCGATCAGGCGCTCCACCAGAACGACGACGGCTCCCTCAACGCGGAGAGCTACGCCGGCGCGCTGATGAGCAGCCTGAGTGAGCTTTCGACGATCCTCAACGCCTCTGCGATCGATCAGATCGCCGCGGCCTACAAGCTGATCGAAACGGCCCGCATGCCGATCGGCACCGGTCCCTTCTACGTGACCGAGTTCCGCCCCGGCCAGGACATCACCGCGGTCCGCAACGAGACCTACCACTGGGGCCCCAGCGCCTTCGAGACGCTCTACATGCCCATCATCAAGGACGACGTCGCGGCTTCTGCGGCGCTGGCCGGTGGTGACATCGACTGGAAGTACAGCCTGACCGCCGACGGCTACGAGCAGCTGCGCGAGAACGCCGGCGTCAAGTTCGCCCTCTACCCCGACTTCGGCTACTTCAACATGCAGTTCAACCTGCGGCCGGGCCGCATGTTCTACGACAAGAACGTGCGCCAGGCGTTGGCCCACTGCATCGACAAGGAGGCCACGGTCGAGGCTGCGACTGACGGCCAGGGCGTGCCGATCTACGCCGACATCCCGCCGGCGAGCTGGGCCTACAACCCCGACGTCAAGAAGTACGAGTACGACGTTGACAAGGCCATCGCCCTCCTCGAGGAAGCTGGCTGGACCGGCGTTGCTGACGATGGCGTCCGCACGAACGCGGACGGCGATCGCCTCGAGACCCACATCCTCCTGCGCGCCGGCAAGCCCGACCGCAGCAAGTTCATGCAGCTCACGGCCTCGCAGGCCAAGGACTGCGGCTTCAACCTCACCCTCGAAGAGGCCGACTTCGGCACCGTCCTGCTCCCCGGCCTCGAGTGGCCGCTGGTGATGGCCGGTCAGTCCGAGCAGTGGGACGCCTACTTCGGCGGCTGGGGCACCAGCTATGACCCCGATCCGTACAGCCTCTATCACAGCAGCAACGGCGTGACCGAGGACCTGCCGGACACCTACAAC
>CAYZDQ010000160.1:0-5769 GCA_964476955.1 uncultured Anaerolineaceae bacterium | reverse complement strand
GTTCGTGCGCAAGGAGGACATGGATGAGCACGTGCCGCTGCTGGCCTCCGACCTCCACCACAAGCTCGCCGACGAGGGAGCCGACTACGACCTCGTCATCTCCCACTACTGGGACGGCGCGAAGATCGGTATCGCTCTGAAGGAGCTGGCGCACAGCGAGGCTCCCCATATCTGGGTGCCCCACTCCCTCGGCGCACTCAAGAAGCGGAACATGGATCCCTCGTCCTGGGCCGACCTTCGCATCGACGAGCGGATCGCCCACGAGCGTGCCCTGCTCGACCGGATCGACGGCGCGGTGGCCACGTCGGGTGCCATTCGCGACTCCTTCGTCGATGACTACGGACACCGGCCCCGCTACTTCCTCCCCCCATGCGTGGACGCCGGTCGCTACCACCCCCGACCGCATGAGGACTGCGACACGGTCTGGGACTTCCTCGCCGAGCGATCCCCCTACTCGGCATCCGAGCTGCGAACACGCCGGATCGTCCTGGAGATCAGCCGAACCGACCGCACCAAGCGCAAGGATGTCCTGGTCCGGGCATTCGCACAGGTGCGCGAACGTATCCCCGCTGCCCTGCTGGTGGTCGCGCTCGACGACCGGGGGGGTGAACCGTACGAGGAGGCCGTCGCGCTGATCGGTGAGCTGGGCCTGGAGCGCGACGTGATCGCCCTGGGGTCGGTGTGGGAGCAGCTTCCGTGCTTGTACGCCACGGCCGCGGTGTACTGCTCCCCCTCGGTCATGGAGGGTTTCGGTATGAGCGCCCAGGAAGCAGCAGCGACGGCAGTCCCCACGGTGGCCTCGGACCTCGTGCCGTTCGCTGCCGAGTACCTCCTTGGTCCCGCGGCCAGGCCTCCCGACGGCGAGCCCGATCAAGGGCTGCTGGTCGGCGACGCGGCCATCGTCGTCCCGGCCGACGATGTCGACGGGTTCGCCCGTGCCCTCACGATGCTGCTGAGCGACGACGCACTCCGCGACCGGATGGGGCGACGGGCGCTGGAGATCACGATCCCGTACTTCACCTGGGCCCACCGCACCCGCGACCTGCTCGTCGACCTGGGACTCGGCGCCAAGACGGAGACCGATGCCGACGCCGGCTGAGCCGCTGGCAAGTGTTCTCGACAGGGTCTGGCGGGACCAGGGTCGGGTCGGCTTCCTGCTCCCCGCTTCGGACGAGATCGAGGTTCGCCAGGTGCAAGACGCGATCTCGGGGGTGCCCTTCCGCTTCCGCTGGCTGCCCCACCGGGAGCTGCGCTCGAACCTGCCTGAGCTCGAGGCCAGGGGCATCGTCAGCACTGATCGTGGCGGCACCGAGCTGTTTCGCGACCCGCGCGATCCTCCGGGGCGCTTCTGCTTCCTCTGTGCCCGCAACATCCGGGTGAGCAACCCGAAGGAGGAGCTGGTGCCGCTCCGCCTCGCCGGGCGTGACTTCTACGCCGGGGCCAACTTCGCCTGGATCGCCCAGGGCCACTTCACCGTGATGTCCGCGGAGCATCGAGACCAGGAGTTCACAGACGGTACGCTGGCGGCCATGCTCGATCTCCACGCCCAGGCCGACGGCGAGTACCGGGTGATCTACAACGCACCGCATGCCGGTGCGACCATCCCATGGCATCTCCACCTCCAGACGAGCAGGGAGCGGTTCCCGGTGGAGGACCTGCCCGACGGGTTCGAGGATCGCTATCCGATCGCCCTGCGTCGGTTCTCCGACGGGCCCGGGCCGGCATCGGATTTCGTCACCGATTGGGGTCGGCGGGACCCGGCCCACCACCTGGTCAACGTCCTGGTGTCAGGCCCGCCCGCCTCGCCGACCATCCACGTCTTCCCCCGTGACACCCGTCGCAGCCACGCCTCGGCCAAAGGGCTGATGGGCGGTTTCGAGGTGTGCGGCGACTTCGTCTACAGCGAGCCCGACAAGCGGGTCGTGTTCGAGACGGCTTCGGCCGAGCTGGCGCGATCCATCCTGGAGGAGATCCGCCCGGCCCAAGTGGGGTAGTCGGGCGGGGGTCAGCGCCTCACGAGCTCGACGTCGTAGTTGCGGGTGATGATGATGTCGGCACGGGCTCGATGCTGCGAGATGATCTCGTGTTCCCTGGTGAGGACCTGCTCGAGGAAGGGATCGGACGCCTCGCGACCGCGCTTCAGGCGGTGCTGCAGCGTCTCGAGACGATTACGGTCGATGAAGATCCGTCGATCCACGTGGTCGCACAACGACGTGTAGACGCCCTCGGCGATGACCACATCCGCACCTTCGAGCGAGACCGTCTCCTCATCAATGCGGTCCTCGTCGAAGATCACCAACGGCTTGACCACCGAGGAGGCGCCCGTCTGCGCTGCCTCGAGGTGCATATCGAGGAGGTCGAGACGGACCTCCGTGGTTCCGACCCAGCAGAAGTTCGCGCGCCGAGCCGCATCGTTGGACTTGGGCGGGAGGACGTAGTAGTCATCCTGCTGCAGGACCACGGCGCGAATCCCGTGTCGGTCGAGGGCCTCGGCCAGCGCCTGTCCGGTCTCCGACTTCCCGCTACCCGACTCACCGGCCACGGTCAGGGTGAACCGCCGGTGCGTGGACCTGATGGTGTCGACGAGAGCGTCGATGATGAGCTTGGCGGCGCGACGGTGCTCCTCACCGATGAGGATGACGTCTCCTCGCATGCGCACAGTCTATTCCGCTGATGCTCGCGGAGCATGGGTCCTCACGCCGGGGCAGGAAGCAGGCACCGATCGGTGCCACACTCGCGCCGATGACTGACAGGGCGCCACGCAGGGGACTGGACTGGGGGACCGTCAGCCGCTACGTCGTGCTGGGCTTCCTTGCCTTCGTCTTTGTCTTCCCGCTGGCGTTCATGCTCTCGGGGTCGCTCAAACCGCACGACCAGCTGATCGACGACATGTCCTCTGCCCGGGCGCTCTTGCCGGTCGGCGACATCTCGCTCGAGTCATACCGCTTCGTCTTCGAGGTCGTGCCCGTGGAGCGGATGATGCTCAACACGGTGCTCATCGCCGGCGTGACCGTGATCTTCGGGCTCATCGTCAACTCCATGGCCGGGTTCGCCATCTCGCGCCTGCAGTGGCGGGGCCGTGGCCTGGTCCTGAGCCTCGTCATCGCTCTGCTCATCCTGCCCTTCGAGACGGTGGCTGTGCCGCTGCTGTGGATCGCGGCCGAGTTGCCCATGATCGGCTTCGAGAGGGGTGCGCTGGTGCTGGAGCGCGGCTGGCTGAACACCTATCACGTCCAGGCCTTCCCGTTCATCGCCAACGTCCTGGCCATCTTCCTGTTCGCGCAGTACTTCCGCTCGCTGCCGGTCGAGCTGGACGAGGCGGCGCGCATCGACGGGGCCGGGCCGTTCACCATCTACCGGCGGATCGTCATGCCGCTCTCGGGCCCGGTCGTGGCCACCGTGGCCATCCTCATGTTCCTGCCCATCTGGAACTCGTACTTGTGGCCGTTGATGACGGTCCAGACCGAGTCGGTGCGGCCGATCATGATCGGCGTTTCGTACTTCGCCGGCTACGGCGTGAGCGGGCCCAGCCTGGCGCTGCTGACGATGGCGGCGCTGCCGGTGTTGCTGCTGTTCCTGCTACTGCAGCGGCAGTTCGTGCAGTCGATCGCCGCCAGCGGGATCAAGGGCTAGGCACGAACGTCCTGCCTGCATGGGACACTCACGCGAATGAGTGAGCCGCTTCCGACCGGTGAGACGTTCCGCGATGTCGTCGTCGTGCCCTACACCGACCTGCTCGACCGCTGGCGTGACCGCGAGATCCACCGCGGTGGGCCCATCTGGCCCGAGTGGGAGGTGCAGACGGCGGCCCGGCACAACCGTGGCGGACGAACGGTAGACGCGCGGCCGTTCGACCCTGATGGGCCGATCGCCGAGACCGGGCCGATGGCCTGGGGCGGCGCGCTCGTGGACGCCTTCGGGCACCAGGTGGCGGACTTCTCCGCGCGCCTGCTGGCGACATCGGCGGCTCGGCCGGACTTGCCCATCGCCTTCGCCACTCGCGGGGATCTCGGCTTCGAGGACCTTGCCTCGGCACCGGGCTACGTAGCGGCGATCCTTGAGTGGCTGGGCGTTCCGGCGGATCGCGTCCATGTCATCACGGCGCCGACCCTTGTGAGCGAGCTGTTCGTGGCAGCGCAGGCGGAGCAGCTCGGCGGTCCCGGTCCAGGTGGCGACTATCTCGATGCCCTCGACGCGCTGGCGGATCGGCGGCTCGGTGGCGTGACCCGGGACGATCGGCTGCTCTACGTCTCGCGTGCAGGTATGGAGGCGCGCTTCGCCGGTGAGCCATATCTGGAGGAGGCCCTCCGACAAGCCGGCGTGCGGGTCCTGAGGCCGGAGACCGAGCCGCTGGCCGAGCAGCTGCGGAACTACCGCGCCGCTTCGAGCGTCGTGTTCGCAGAGGGTTCGGCGTTGCATGCGCTCCAGCTGCTGGGGCGGGTCGATGCCGATGTCGTCGTGCTCGAGCGACGGCCGGGCACGCGGCTCGCGGCGGAGAACATCGGACCTCGGTCGCGCAGCCTCGCGTACGAAGGGGTGTCCACGAGACTCGTCCACGGGCTGTTGCCCACCGGCCGATCGGCGCTGCCGAGGGGGCTGGCTGTGGCCGACCCGGATCGACTGCACGAGGTGTTCGCGCAGTGTGGTGTCGACCTGGCGGCCGACTGGGACGGTGACGCCTGGCTGAACGCGCGCGATGCGGATGTCCTGCGCTGGGTCGATACGCAGGCTGCCGAACCGGGGCATCTTGGAGCGGGCTCCGTCGAGCTGATCCTCGACGGGCTGACCGAAGCCGGGCTCGGTCACCTGGTGGACCAGGCCTCAGAGCGCCTACAGCCGTTGCGCGAGCACCTCGCGGCGATGGTCGCCACTCGCTCCGCGGACCACCCTACGATGCTGTTCATGCACATCCCGCGGACCGGTGGCGGGGCCGTCCGCGCCGCGCTTCGCGAGGCGTTCCCACCCGGTGAGTACGTCGAGGCCTACGGAGGCTCGATCCCGAATCTGGCGGACCACGCGGACCTCTCGGTCGTGATCGGCGACTTCGCCTACGGGTTCCACGAGCAGGTCCCCCGCCCCGCTCGCTATGCGGTGATGCTGCGCCACCCCATCGGTCGGATCCTCTCGCTCTATCGAGCCGCAGGGAGGCCCGGCCCATCGCTCGAGTCGTGGGTCTTCGACCACCGCCGGATCGAAGCCGACAACGCCATGGTGCGGGCCATCAGCGGTCGCGCTGGCGTGCCCTTCGGCGCATGCACAGACGAGATGCTGGGCGAGGCGTTCGCCCACATCGAGTCGGACTTCGAGGCCGTGCTCTTGCGCAGCTCGATGTCCCGCAGCGCGGTCGTGCTGGGCGATGCGCTCGGGGTGCCGCTGCAACCGTTCCCGGTCATCAACGCTGATCCTGCGGGCGAGGACTCGTTCGACCCACCCAAGCCCGTGCGCAAGCGGCTCCGTCAGCTTAACCGGCTGGACCTGGCGCTCTTCAAGCGCTATAGCGACGGGTTCTAGCAGCTCATCAAGGCATCAAGCTTCCGACCGGAACCACTTGGACTCCGTCCTTGCGCCGGTACGCCAGTCCCGTACCGGTGACCACGACCAAGGCTGCCGGCTCGCCGGCAGATCCAGTATCGATGCGCTCGCGTAGCGCGAGCAGGTTCCTAGCCGCCTCATCGACGGCACCTTGGCCCAACTTCACTTCGAACGCTGCCCAGCCGAGGGACGCATGTTCGAGGATAACGTCGACCTCAAGGCCCGTCTCATCCCGAT
>CAYZDQ010000159.1:0-5811 GCA_964476955.1 uncultured Anaerolineaceae bacterium | reverse complement strand
GCACATCGGTCAGCCCTCCCCCGCCAGCGCCTTCGCCAGCCCGGCGGCCCAGACCGCTTCCGCCTCCTCCAGGCCGATGTCGATGGGCCCGATCGTGAGCCGGTCGCCGCCGACCCTCCCGAGCCGGACGCAAGGAACGTCCGAGCCCTCCGCTCGACGCTCGAGCACATCGGCGTCGTCCGGCGCGAGGCTGACGACGATGCGAGATTGAGCCTCGCCGAAGAGCGCGGTATCGGCACGGACCGCAGCCGTCAGCCAACCACCCTCGACGGTGGCGCCGATACCGCCGCGGAAGGCCGACTCAGCGACCGCGACGGCCAGGCCGCCCTCGGCCAGGTCGTGAGCGGAGTGCAGCAGACCCTCGCCGATGACCTCGCGCACGAAACGCTGGAGCGCGACCTCGAACTCGAGATCGATCGACGGCCGGCCGGCCACGCGTCCGTGGACGTGGCTGAGGTACTCGGAACCGGCGAGGCGGGCCTCGGCGATGCCGAGGCCGAAGATGACGTCCCCCTCGGCCATGAAGCCCAGATCGCAGCGCTGCTCCAGCCGCTCGAGCAACCCCAGCATGCCTACGACGGGCGTGGGCCAGATGGCGTAGCCGTTCGACTCGTTGTAGAGGCTCACGTTGCCGCTGACCACGGGCGTGTCGAAGGCGCGACAGGCTTCGGCCATGCCCTCGATGACCTCGGCCAGCTGGTAGTAGACCGCGGGATCGTCGGGCGAGCCGAAGTTGAGGCAGTCGGTCACCGCCAGCGGCGTGGCACCCACGCAGGAGACGTTGCGGGCGGCCTCGGCCACGGCGATGCGGCCGCCCTCGCGCGGCTCGAGGTAGCAGAGCCGGCCGTTGCCGTCGGTGCTGAAGGCGACCCCGCGATGGGTGCCCTTGACGCGCAGCACGGCCGCGTCGCCGCCGGGCTGGATGACGGTGTTGGTGCCGACCATGTGGTCGTAGCGGCCGTAGACCGGCGCGCGGCTGGCGATGTTGGGGGAATCGAGCAGGTCCAGGAACGTCGCCGACAGGTCCTCCGGCAGCGGGATCGAATCGGGAATCAGTACCTGCGCATCGGCGAGGTAGTCCGGCCGCTCCACGGGGAAGCGGTAGGTGGGCGCATCGACGAGCAACTGCACCGGCAGCTCGGCTACCGCCTCGTCACCTTCGGTGACCGAGAGCAGGCCGTCGTCGGTGACCTCACCGATCGTCTCGGTGTGCAGGCCCCAGCGGTGGAAGACCTCGACGATCTCGTCCTCGTGGCCACGCTCGACGATGGCCAGCATGCGCTCCTGCGACTCGCTGAGCATGACCTCGTAGGGGGTCAGGCCCGCGGTCCGGCGCGGGACGCGGTCGACATCGATGCGGATGCCGCCGGTGCCATGCGCGGCGGCCTCCACCGTGGAGCTCGTCAGGCCGGTGGCACCAAGATCCTGCAGACCTACGAGTCCGGGCTTGTCCAGAACCTCGAGGCAAGCCTCGATGAGCAGCTTCTCCATGAACGGGTCGCCCACCTGCACCACTCCGCGGTGGCTGGCCTCGGGATCCTCCAGTGAGGCGAAGGTCGCGCCGTGCAGGCCGTCACGGCCGGTGTCGGCGCCGAAGAGGATGACCGGGTTGCCCACACCGCTGGCGTTGGCACCCTTGAGGTCCTCGTGGCGGATGAGACCCACGCACATGGCGTTGACCAGCGGGTTGCCGTCGTATGAGCCATCGACCACGACCTCGCCGGCCACGGTGGGCACGCCCACGCAGTTGCCGTACCAGCCGATGCCGCCGATGATGCCTTCCGCCAGGCGACGGGAACGGGCCGAGTCGAGCGAGCCGAAGCGCAGGCTGTCGAGCGCGGCGATGGGCCGAGCGCCCATGGTGAAGATGTCGCGCAGGATGCCGCCGACACCGGTGGCTGCACCCTGGAAGGGCTCCACCGCGCTGGGGTGGTTGTGGCTCTCGACCTTCATCACGATGGCGTAGCCATCACCGATGTCGACCGCGCCGGCGTTCTCCTCGCCGGCACCCACGAGCACCCGCGTGCCGGTTGTGGGGAAGTTGCGCAGCAGCGGGCGCGAGTGCTGGTAGCCGCAGTGCTCGCTCCACATGCCGCCCACGATGCCCAGCTCGACGGCGTTGAGGTCGCGGCCGACCCGGCGGCAGGCCTCGCGGTACTCCTGCCGCGTGAGGGCGACCTCACGCAGCGTGACGTCGCTGGGCTCCGACGCGGGATCTGGCGTGTACGTCTGCTCGTCGGTCATGCGGACGCCGCCCCCTGGCGTCGTGGTCGTGGGTGGGCACTGGCACGAGATGCGGTCTTGTAGCCAGATGCCGGCAGCGGCGACGCTAACGACTCGATGGCCGCTTCCCGATGGACACCTGTCGCCCCCGCGGACGCCAGGCCAACGGTCGCAGCTGCCTTGTGGTCAGGCGCCGCTGCCATCGACGTCCGACTATCGAGATGGCGCCGATGCCGGACCTGCAGCCTGCGATCACGGGCCGCCGCACCGGATCCGGTGACTACGAGTGTGACTTGCGTCGGCAGTGGCGACACCTGTCCACGACAGCGGTGGGTCATACGAGCACCTCGGAAAGCAGTGAGTCCCAGAAGACACGGCCGTCGGCACTGCCAAGGTCCGGCTCCGAAGCGCGCTCGGGATGAGGCATCAACCCGACCACGTTGCGAGCTTCGTTGCAGATGCCGGCGATGCCGTCGACGGAGCCGTTGGGGTTGGCGTCCGGGCTGACCCTGCCGTCCGCCTCGCAGTAGCGGAAGACGACCCGGTCCTCGTCCTGCAGCCGCGCGAGCAGCTCCGGCGGAGCATGGTAGTTGCCCTCGCCATGCGCGATCGGCAGGCGCAGCACGTCGCCGGCCATACCGGCAGCGGTGAAGGCCGAGCGGGCGGTCTCGGTGCGCAGATGCACCCACTCGCAGCGGAAGTCGATGCCGGCGTTATGCAGCATGGCGCCCGGCAGCAGCCCTGACTCGAGCAGGACCTGGAAGCCGTTGCAGATGCCCAGCACGGGCACGCCCCGCTCGGCCGCCGCGCGCACGCTGCGCATCACCGGCGCCCCCGCCGCGACCGCTCCCGAGCGCAGGTAGTCGCCGTGGCTGAAGCCACCGGGCAGCACCACCGCGTCGTAGCCGGACAGATCGGTGTCGGTGTGCCAGACGTAGTCGGCCTCGATGCCGGCCACCTCGTTGAGCACATGGTGCGAGTCGGCATCGCAGTTGGAGCCGGGGAAGACGACGACCGCCGCGCGCATCAGCCCTCCCCTGCCTCTTCGCCGATCTCGATCTCGAAGGACTCGATGATGGGGTTGGCCAGCAGCTCGTGGCACATGCGGTCGACTCGCTCGCGCGCAGCTTCGAGGTCGGCTGCGTCCAGCGTGAGCTCGACGATCTTGCCGATGCGCACGCCACGCACATCCTCGTGGCCGAGGGAGTGCAGGCCCTCGCGCACGGCGTTGCCTTGCGGGTCGTTGACGTTGGCATCGAGGCGAACGTCCACGCGCGCCCGGAACGTTCGTGCGCTCATGCGCTCAACCGCTCCAGCGCTTCACCGTAGCGAGCGGCAGTGCGAGCGACCACGTCATCGGGTAGCTCCGGTGCCGGAGGCTCGCCGTCCCAGCCGGAGGCCTTCACCCAGTCACGCACGATCTGCTTGTCGAAACTCGGGGGGCTGATCCCGACCGCGTACTCCTCGGTGTCCCAGAAGCGTGACGAATCGGGCGTCAGGACCTCATCGATGAGCACGATCCGGCCATCGATGAGGCCGAACTCGAACTTCGTATCGGCGAGGATGATGCCCCGCTCACGGGCGTGGTCCCGGCCGGTCTCGTAGATCCGGATCGACAGCTCCCGCAGCTGCTCGCCGACCTCGGGTCCGACGATGCGGCAGAACGTGGCGAAGTCGATGTTCTCGTCGTGGCCGGTCTCGGCCTTGGTGGCCGGCGTGAAGAGGACCCGGTCGAACGGCTCGGCCTGCTGCATCCCGGGGCGCACCGGGATCCCGCAGATCTCGCCGCTGGCCTGGTAGTCCTTCCAGCCGGAGCCGGTGATGAAGCCGCGCACGACGCACTCCACCGGCAGCGGCTCGGCCTTGCGGACCAGCATCGAGCGGCCGCGCAGGACCTCCACATGAGGCGCCGCCGCCGGACCCATGGCCTCGACATCGGTGGTGAGCAGGTGGTTGGGCACGACCCCGCCGAGGAGGCCGAACCAGAACTCGGACATGGCCGTGAGGATGGCGCCCTTGCCCGGGATGGCCGTGGGCAGGATGACGTCGAAGGCGCTGACGCGGTCGGTGGTGACGATGAGCAGCGCGTCCCCGAGGTCGTAGAGGTCGCGGACCTTGCCCCGGTTGACGAGGTTCAGCCCCGGCAGGTCGGTCTGGATGACGGTCGGCTCGGTCATGCCTGGCCCTGCGCTTCCGCGTCGGCCTCGAGCACGCCCTGGGCCATCTTCGCCCGGCCATCGGCCAGCGCCTCGGCCACGGCTGGATCGGCCAGCGCGAGGATCGCGGCGGCGTACCAGGCTGCGTTCCTGGCGCCGGCCACCCCGATGGCCATGGTGCCTACGGGGATGCCGGGCGGCATCTGCACGATCGACATCAGCGCGTCCTGGCCGGCCAGCTCGCTCGCCGGCAGCGGTACGCCGATGACCGGCAGCGTGGTCTTGGCGGCCACCACACCCGGCAGCGCCGCGGCCATGCCGGCCATGGTGATGAAGACGCGGGTGCCGGCCGCTTCTGCCCCGGCGATGTACTCCTCCAGCGGTCCCGGTGTGCGGTGCGCCGAGAGGATCCGCAGCTCGTTTCCGATGCCGAGCTGGTCCAGGACACCCTGGGCCGCCTCGGCGTAGGCCAGGTCTGACTTGCTGCCGACGATGATACCGACGGGCACACTCACGATCGCACTCTCCTCACTCTGCTCCGGCGGCGATGTCACTTCGCCGCACGGCACCTTCGAACTCCACCACTGCCGCGCCCGCGTAGGCGCGTGCTGTCGCCTCGGGCACGCTCGTGCCGAGTCCCGTGACCGCCAGGACGCGCCCACCGGCGCTGACCAGCCGGCCGTCCTGTTCCTTCGTACCGGCCTGGAACACGAGCGTGTCCGGTCCGGTCTCGTTGATGCCGCTGATGGGCTTCCCCGTCTCGTAGCTCCCGGGGTAGCCGCCGCTGGCGAGCACGATACAAGTCGCCGCGCCGATGGGCTGGGTCAGCTCCAACGACGCCAGCCGTCCCTCGATCGCGGCCTCGATCGCCTCGACCAGGTCGAAGCGCAGCAGCGGCAACACCACCTGCGCCTCGGGATCGCCCATGCGGCTGTTGAACTCGATGACCACGGGGCCGTCGTCGGTGAGCATCAGGCCGGCGTAGAGGAAGCCCGTGAAAGGTGCGCCACAGCGACGCATCTCGGCCAGCACCGGGGCGATGATCCGGTTCTCGATCGCGGCGAGGGACTCCGCGTCCACGTCGGCCAGGGGCGTGTAGGCACCCATGCCCCCGGTGTTCGGTCCGGCGTCGCCGTCACCGATACGCTTGTAGTCGCGAGCCACGCCGATGACGTGGTGGTCGCTGCCGTCGCAGAGCGCGAAGACCGAGGCCTCGGGGCCGACCAGCTTCCGCTGCAGGAGCAGCCGATCGCCGGCGGCGCCAAGCACCTTCTGCCGGCCAAGCCGGTCGATGGCCTCGACCGTGGCCGTCACGCTGTCAGGCACGACCACGCCCTTGCCCAGGGCCAGCCCATCGGCCTTGACCACGTACGCCACGCCGTGCTCCAGCACGAACGCTTCCGCTTCGTCGGGGTCATCGAAGACGTGGGAC
>CAYZDQ010000158.1:0-5818 GCA_964476955.1 uncultured Anaerolineaceae bacterium | reverse complement strand
GATTCTGGCATGTGCCACACTCGGCCGGTGACCAATACCGACACAGGCTCCTAGACCGTGACCGCGGTCAGGCCGGCCGCGGCCAGCGACTCGCGGGTGATCTCCAGCGCTCGCTCGATATCGGCTCGCTCGATGCCGTAGTGCGTGAGAGCCCGGACGCGGTCGCCGGGGTACTGGGTGAAGGCCAGCCCGCGCGAGGCGGTCTCGGCCATGAAGGCCGTACGTGCGCTGAGCGAGTCTTGCCCCGGACGTGGGCGGGTGCCGAAGACCAGGTAGTTGGTGGTGATGTCGGCCGGGTCGAGGTCCACCACCCCGTCCATCTCGGCCAGACCCTGGGCCAGCCGCTGCGCGTTGGCGTGGTCGTCCGCGAGGCGCTCGATCGAACCCTCGGGGCCGTCCTGCAGGGCGACCAGGCCGGCCGCGGCGATGATCCCGGCCTGTCGCATGGCACCGCCCACGAGCTTGCGCCCGCGATGGGCGCGCTCGATGAAGTCCTCCGAGCCCACGACGATCGACCCGACCGGGCAGGCCAGTCCCTTCGAGAGACAGAACGTGGCACTGTCAGCGGGTCCGACCAGCGCCTCCGCCGTCGTGCCCAGGGCCACGACCGCGTTGAACAGTCGGGCCCCGTCCACGTGCAGGGGCACGTCATGCTCGTGGGCCAGTGCCGCCAGCCGTGCGGTGTAGTCGGCGCTGACCGGTCGACCGAGCTTGGGGGAGTTAGTGTTCTCCATCGTCACCAGCGCGGTCGGTGGCTGGTGATAGTCGTCGGGTCGGAACGCAGCGCGGACTTCCTCGAGATCCATGGTGCCATCCGGCTGCGACACGATCTGTCGGGCGGTGGCACCGGTGACGGCGGCGTACCCGCCGGCCTCCATCTGCAATAGGTGGGAACCGGCATCGGCGATGATCTCGCCACCGCGCGGCACGTGCGCCATGTGCGAGACGAGGTTGCCCATGGTGCCGCTGGCGACGTACAGCGCGGCGGGCTTGCCGGTGAGCTCGGCGGCACGTTCCTGGAGGGCGATGACGGTGGGGTCATCACCGAAGACGTCGTCGCCGACCTCGGCGGCGGCCATGGCGCGTCGCATCGCGGGCGTGGGTTGGGTGACGGTGTCGGATCGGAGGTCGATGAAGTCGGGCATTGTCAGCCGAGCATATCGTCGCTACGCGCCCGGCGTGTTCG
Source organism: uncultured Anaerolineaceae bacterium (assembly GCA_964476955.1). Lineage (GTDB taxonomy): Bacteria > Chloroflexota > Limnocylindria > Limnocylindrales > CSP1-4 > JAFMJV01. The sequence goes on along the minus strand of CAYZDQ010000158.1, from coordinate 4,632 downwards.
GCGACTCTCTGCTACATTTCCGTTCCGCGGGGACCCGTAGTGTAGTGGCCTAACACGCCAGCCTGTCACGCTGGAGATCGCCGGTTCGAATCCGGTCGGGTCCGCCAGTCCCTACTTCATGCCCACCGCATACCGTCGTGCCCGCCGGTGAGGGGGGCGAGAGGCCCACATGAACGACGCTTCGGACGAGGCGCGCCGCGCCGAACGGGGATCCAAGCTCCTCGTCATCGTGCTGGTCGGCATCTTCATTGCCGGGATGTTCGGCTTCGCCGTGGCCGTCTGGGACTCGCGTAACGAACCCGCGCCGACGGCCGTGCCCGCACCTTCGCTGCCGGAGCTGCCCGCAGTCGGGGCCGAGCCCGCGGTGGCGGCACCCGAGCCCACGAGCGAAGCCGCCGGCCGCCGCATCCTGCTGGCCGTGGCCGAGATCGAACCATCCCCTTCGCCGGCCCCCTCACCCTCGCCTGAGCCGTCCCCATCAGCGCCCGCCCTGTCCGACGCCCCGTCCGAGGCCGAGCCCGAGGCCAAGCCCGAGGTCGCCATCGCGTCGACGATGCCGGTCGTGCCCGTGACCAGCTTCTGGTCCAAGCGTGACGGCATCAGGAAGGTCGCGATCGTGCGCGCCCTCGAGTCGGGGCAGGTCGATGGCTTCAAGCGCGCCGTCGTCGCGAAGCACATCGCCGAGCCGCTCGCCTCCGCGCTCGGCATCGAGCTCCACCCGGACGTCCGACGCCTAGGTCCCGAGCGGCTCACCAGGGCCGTGCGCAAGGGCGCCCTGGGCCTCGTGGCGGCGACCGACGTCGGTCCCTCGCTACGGGCGCTCGAGATCGGCGGCAAGTCACTCACCGGGGTCGAGCGCGTGAAGCGGGTGGCGGACTGGCCGCTGCGGGTGGAGCTGGATCTGGCTCCCGCTGCGGCCTGGGACCAGGACCGCACGTGGGTGCTGGTGGCGGGCGGCGATTCCTTCACCGACCGCGGCGTCTACGACACGGTCGTGCGCAAGGGCAAGGGCGTGGACTACCCCTTCGCGGGCGGCACCGCGCGGGTCACCGGGCACGGCTGCTGCGACCCGGTCTTCAATGACAACGTCGTGCCCCGCTACGTGCTCACCGGCAACAAGGGCGCGGTGCGCAGGTTGTTCAAGGGCGCCGACCTCGCGCTGGCCAACCACGAGCAACCGGTGACCGAGGCCGCCGCCTTCCACTCGAGCGGCACGCGCTTCAGCGGCAAGCCCGCGCTGACGCGGGTCTTCACCCGTGCCGGCATCGACTTCCTCTCGCTCGCGAACAACCACATCGGCGACTACGGCACGGACGGCATCCGCGACACGCGCCGCATCCTGCGCGAGCACGAGATCGCCTTCGGCGGTGCGGGCAAGGACCTCGAGCAGGCACGCAAGGTCCGCTTCCTCGAGGCGCAGGGTACGAAGGTCGCGATCATCCCCTGCCTCGACATCGTCAAGGTCTACTGGGCGGCCGAGGGCAAGGCCGGGGCCACGCCCTGTGTCGACCAGTACATCCGCAAGGACATCCGCAAGGCGCGGCGCGCGGGCGCGGAGGTGGTCATCGTCTTCCCGCACTGGGGCGTGGAGTACACGCGCCAGCCGCTGGCCTCGATGCGCAAGCACGCGGCCCGTTGGGTCGAGGCCGGGGCCGACCTCGTGATCGGCGCCCACAGCCACGTGGCCGGCTCGCTCGAGGACATCGAGGGCACGCCGGTGCTCTACTCGCTGGGCAACCTCATCTTCGACCAGCACTGGTCCACCAACACCATGGAATCGGCGCTGCTCGAGGCGACCTTCCACGGCCACGAGATCGTGGAGCTGCGGCTGCGGCCGTACATCATCCACGACACCAGCCAGCCGAACTTCCTCGATCCCGGCAAGGGCGAGGGGCGCCGCCTGCTGCTGGAGATGAAGCGGGCCTCGGCTGCCTGGCTCGACTGGTAGTCACAGGACCGTCACGAAGAGCATCGCGCCTGTGACGCACGTCACGACCCCGTCACCTTCGCGTCCCTAGGCTGCGAGCGCATGGAAGCTCTCGTCGCCACCTTCGGTCTCGGCCTCGCCGCTGCCGCCAGCCCGTGTCTGTTGCCGCTCTACCCTGCGTTCCTGGCCTACCTCACCGGCGCCACCGGTGCCGAGGCCGGTTCAGGTCAGGCTCGTCGGGTCTCCGGCTTCCTGGGGCTGGCCGTACTGGCCGGGCTCATCACCACCATGCTCCTCATCGGCGTGGTGATGGTCGTGATCTCGGCGCCGCTCAGCCAGCTGCTGGGCTTCGCCATCCCCATCATCGACGCGCTGCTGATCACGCTCGGTGTGTTGCTCCTGGCGGGCATCAACCCCTTCCTCAAGATGCCGCAGGCCAAGGTGCCGGGCGCTCGAGGTCCACTCTCGCAGGCCTACTTCTACGGGATGATGCTGGGTCCCATCGCGCTGCCCTGCGCCGGCCCGTTCCTCATCGCCACGCTGGCCATCTCCGTGGGCGCCGTCGATGCGGTCGCGCAGATGGGCACGTTCATCGTCTTCGCACTCGGGTTCGGGCTGCCGCTGGTGCTGCTGTCGGTGCTGGCGCGATCCCGACAGGACCAGGTCGTGCGCTTCCTCACCCGGCACCACCGGGCCATCGAGGTCGTCTCCGGCGTGCTGCTCATCGGCGCCGGGCTGTGGGACCTGTGGATCAACTGGGAGTCGATCCTGCTGACGTTCGGCTACTAACCGCAGGTCAGGCCAGGCCGGCCTCGACCGCGCTCGGCCAGAGCGAGAGATCCAGGTCCGGGAGCAGCTCCGGCAGCTGGGCCATGTCCCTGGCATAGCCGGCCGACAGGGCCGCATGCAGTGCGGCGGACGGCTCGAACTTCTGCCGGGTGGTGGGGTTGACCTCGCCTCGGAACGCATCGGGGTCGAGCTCGTGCGGCGCCAAGCCGAGGAACTCGTAGGTTCGCGCCAGCTCCCGGGAGGGATCGGCGCGGCAGGCCTCGTACTGACCTACCCATACCCGCTCGGCGGGGAAGGCGGCAAGGACCCGCCGCAGCTGGGGTGCGTAGAGGCCGCGCTGGAAGGCGCCCTGGATGTCGCGATGGCCGAGCGGGGCTCGGGATGTAGCCAGCTGGTGCGTGAGCCCGCTGCGCAGGCGTTCGATAGGGTCGCGCAGCAGGATCAGCACCCGCGCCTCGGGAGCAGCGCGCGCGATGAGCTCCGGCGTCCAGAAGTCGATGAGGTAGCCGGGGGTCCACTCACCGGCGTGCTTCCCCTCCGGAGTCGGGAAGTGGGCGTGGTAGCGCTCGATGTCGGCGTCGCCGAAGGGCGTCTCCCAGGAGCGATCGAAGAAGTGCAGCTCCTTGGGTCCACCGCCGGCGTTGACCACGTCGGGGTGATCCTGGATCAGACGGTTCCACCAGGAGGTGCCGGCCTTCTGAGCGCCCACGCCCACGTACAGTGGTGGCCCGACGCTCCAGCCTTCGGGCACTGCCGGTGGCTCAGGTGGACCCGGCTGTCGCGGGCCACGCCAGCGATACCAGGCGCGAGATCCGTGTACCGCGAGGCGGCGCGCTCGTGCCTTCATCTGCGCGCGCAACGTCATCGCGGTGCCTGCCACAGGTCGAGGTCGAGATCCGGCACCAGCCCGGCCAGCCGCTCGTTCTCGGGCGCATAGCGGCGGGCCAGCTGGTCTTCCTGCCAGGCCGTGAGTGTGACCTTCGTTCCGCGCGACTCATTCACGCGCCCGGCCACCTCCAGCCCGGCCGGGATCTCCGGGTCCAGGCCGATGAACGTGTAGGTCCGGCGTAGCTCGGCCGCGGGCTCGGCCACGCAGCGCTCGTACTGCAGCACCAGCACCTGCTCCGGTGGGAACGCGGCATACAGTCGCAACAGCTGGTCGGCGTAGATGCCCCGGTTGAAGGCGGCATTGGCCGCCGCCCGGGCCGTGGAGCCGACGGTGAAGCGGTTCTCCGCCAGCGTGCGCCCGGAGCGAAAGCGCTCCACCGGGTCGCGCAGCAGCACCAGCAGGCGCGCCTCGGGGGCGGCACGGTGCAGCAGCGCCGGAGTCCACACGTCGAGCATGTAGCCCGGCGTCCACTCGCCGCTGAGGTGGCCCTCCGGTCGCGCGAAGAAGGCGTGATAGCGTGCGACGTCGGCGTCGGCCAGGTCCCCGGCCCAGAGGCCGTCGAAGAAGTGGACCTCCTTGGGTGTGCCTGGTGGCTTGCTCACGCGGGGATGGGCGCTGACCAGGCTGTCCCACCAGGAGGTGCCGGAACGAGCCGTGCCCACACCCACGTAGTCAGGCGGCGCGGGTGTCCAGCCGGCCGGGGTCTCGGGCGGTCGGGGCAGGGGGTCGAGCTGGCTGGTCGGCATCACCGCAGATGATAGGTGGCCGTCCGCCAGCCCCGTACAAGCCGCACGGGCACGGTACAGCCGCACGGGCACAGAAAAACGGCCCGCCCTCAAGGGACGGGCCGTTTTGAAGCTCTTTGAAAAGCAGCGCCTTTAGATCTGGGCGCCGATCGTCGAGAGGATCTCGGAGATCTCGCCACCAAGGAAGATGAGGGCGGCGATCGCGATGATGGCAATGAGCGCCAGGATCAGCGCGTACTCGGCCAGGCCCTGGCCTTCCTCGTCGCGACGAAGCAGGAAGT
>CAYZDQ010000157.1:0-5877 GCA_964476955.1 uncultured Anaerolineaceae bacterium | reverse complement strand
CTGGCGTACCGTGGATCTGCACTCCGCCAAAGGCGTTCAACACCGCGGGCATCGGCTGGCCGTCGAGCGTGCTCGAGGCCGCGCCGGGCGCAGTGATACCGAAGACGCCGCCATTGGGCGAGCCCACATCGACGGTCCCTTGCCAGTAGGTGATGCCCGATCCTGGTGGCGACTCCGGCGGGAACTCGTGGACGGGGTCCGCTGCCAGGTCGTAGACGAAGGTGAGCGGATGCGGGCTGCTCGGAACCGTGCCGTTCAGTGGCTCCACGAGCGTGACCCGGACGTCATAGATCCCCGTCTTCGTGCCCGCCTTGTCGGCTCGCGCGAAGACATCGATCTTGGCGCAGTCGACGGGATCGACCACCATCCCGTGGATCGGGACGCGGTAAGTGTGGGCAGGCCCGGAGAGTTGGTCCGTCTGGAAGTTGCCGCCCTCGGTCGTGTACAGCGAGATGTGCAGGTTCTGCGCCCCTGGCGGCAGGATGAAGGTGGTGTAGATCGACTTCGTCTTGGCGTCGTAGCCGCCGGCCCCGGTACCTGGTCGCTGGAAGTCGATCTGGCTGCCGGGTGCGTCTCCGGCGAGGGTGTCATCACCGGTCAGCCACGGCGCTCCCTGCTGCGAGCCGTACTTGCCGATGAGGTGTGCGAACGCAGAGCCCTGGGTGATCGAGTGGGGCGCCGCCAGGCTGAAGGGCACCGAGCCCCCGCCATCAGCTCCCACAACGAGCACCAAGTCGGACTTGAGCTTGCCGGGGATCTTGCCCGCGAGGTTGGCGACCACGTTGGCCACGATGTCCTTCTTGCCCGCCTTGGTGGCTGGACCGATGGTCGTGTCCTTCTTGCCCGCCTGCTTGATCAACTGCTTGCGAACCTTGGTGTTGCCCTTGGTGATCGCGACCCCCACCGCGACCATGTCGCCGTACGCGGGGATCGTGGCTCCGTCCTGCTTCGATTCGGCCGGATCGGCGTACCAGTCCAGCTTCAGACCCTTGAGCTGCTTGGGCGTCTTGCCTTTGACGGCTTCGGCCGTTTCCTCGGCCGCGAGCACAGCGCCTGCCTGGGCACCGGTGAGCGCGGCGATGGCGAGGGTGGAGACTGCGACGCCGAGCACTGCGCGGCGGACGGGGTGGCTTCGTGTCATGGGGGGAATGACCTCGATGCGTGCCGTTGGGGGCCACAAGGATGGCAATCGGACGCTGCTCCGTCAACGCCCTCGTAGGACGGCCAGTCGCCGCTCCCCGCTATCCTCGGCGGGCCGTGACCCGAAGACTCATCCCGCGCAGCCTCGCTGTCCTGCTCGTCGTCGTGACCCTCGTGGGAACGGCAGCCGGCACGGCCACTGCGGCCCCCGTCGAGCCGAAGCTGGCTGAGGATCTGCAGTACCGCCTGGACCGATGGCGGGCGTCGCACCATGCGCCTGGTGTGGCTGCAGCGGTGCGCCTGCCTGACGGATCGCGCTGGATCGGCACCTCCGGTCGTGCCGTGATCGGCAAGAACAGCCGGAAGGTCCAGAAGTACACGCCCTTCGCGGTCGGTTCGCTGACCAAGACGTTCATGGCCGCGCTCGTGTTGCAGCTGCGTGATGAGGGCCACTTCTGGCTGGGCACATCGATCGACCGCTGGCTGCCGAACTACCCCAAGGCCGAGAAGATCACGATCAAGATGCTGCTCAACCACCGCAGCGGCATCTTCGACTACTTCGACCATCGCAAGTATCAGAAGAAGGTCTTCGGTCGACCGAAGCACTACTGGAAGACCAGGGAGATCCTCGATCTCACGGGTCCGCGCTACTGCTCACCAGGAAAGTGCTTCCACTACTCCAATACCAACTACGTGCTGCTCAGCATCATCGTGCGCAAGGTCACCGGACGCACGGCCGCGGCCGAGATCCGCGATCGCTTCATCGAGCCGCTGGGACTGACCGACACGTTCTTCCAGGGACGCGAGCCGATAGGGCGCGTGCCGGCCAGGGGCTACTGGTGGCTGGGGAGCGGCTGGAAAGGCTTCTCGGACGGCACGCTCTACCGCCTCAACACCTCTGCGGCCACGGTCGCCCACGCGGCCGGCGCCATGGTCTCGTCGGTGCGAGACATCTCCGATTGGCAGAACGCACTGCTCGGTGGGAAGGTGCTCTCCCCCAAGGCGATGGAGCTGATGCTGGCGTTCCAGGGTGGCTACGGCCTGGGTATGCGCTATGCCGAGCTCGACGGCCGGCCGGGCGTCGGCCACGGCGGCTCGCTGCGTGGCTACGTCTCGCTCATGTATCGCCTGCCGGAGGAGGATCTCGACGTGGTCATCCTCACCAACCTCGGGCGCACCAACATCGAGGGTCTCGCGGACAAGCTCACCCGCATCTCGCTCAGGCATCTCGAGCCCGACCCCGAGCCGTAGGCCAGAGCCTTGGTCCCCGCCCCTACATCCTGAACGGGTCGACGATCTCGACTCCCATGATCGTGCGCCCGTGCTGCAGGTCCTCCGTCACCAGGCGCGAGGCACCCGCGCGAGCAGCCGAGACCACGATGAGCGCATCCCAGAACGACTGCCGATGGCGCTTCTCCAGCTCCGATGCCGCGATGATGTCGGCCGGCTCGATGCGATGGACTCGCCACGTGGAATAGCGACGGATGATCGCCCGGGCGCGCGCGGCCGCCAGCGGGCTTGGGAGCTTCCGCGTGGCGTTGACGTAGAACTCCTGCAACACCTGAGTGCTGAGCACGCCCGCCCGTGTGCCCCATAGGTCAGCCATCAGAGCCCCAGCGACTTCGCGCTTGCGACCCGCCGACCGATCATGGGCATAGAGCATGACGTCCGTGTCGACGAAGACGAGTTCAGCGGTCATAGGTCTTATCGCGTGCCGGCAGCTGGCCGTGGCTGCCCAGGCCGAACCCGGACTCGAGGTCGGCAAGGGCCTCCACCCTCGCCTGCTCGTAGGCCTCGTCCTCACCGATGAGACGGTCGATCTCATCAGCGACGAGCCTGCTCACGGACGTCGAGCGCTTCGCCGCGAGCACCTTCGCCTTGCGGATGGTCGTCTCCTCGAGACGGACGGTCAGATTCCGATGCATGGCTACCTGTGTGCTACGTGTTGCACGCAATCTACGTGCGTAACGGACGACGGTCAAGCGGTGCTGCGGAACAGGCGCCGCACGAATAGCCAGCCCCGACGAAGGGGCGCCGCACGAACAGGCGCCAGGGCGGAAGGGGCGCCAGGGTCTGGATCGGCAGAGTGGCCAGGGCCCGAAGACCCCTCGCGCCGCTCAGTCGGCGGAGATGCGCTCCCCGAGCCGATGGCGTAGGACCTCGGGCACGACGACCGAGCCGTCGGCCTGCTGGTAGACCTCGAGGATGGCTGCCACCACACGTGCAAGGGCCAGGCCTGAGCCGTTGAGCGTGTGCAGGACCTCCGGCTTGGCGCCCTTCTCGGGTCGGTAGCGGATGGCCATGCGGCGCGCCTGATAGTCCCGGAAGTTGGAGACCGAGCTGACCTCCAGCCAATCCTGGACGCCGGGTGCCCAGACCTCAAGGTCGTACTTCTTGGCCTGGGTGAAGCCCATGTCGCCGGTGGCCATGAGCTTGACCCGGTAGGGCAGGCCCAACATCTTGAGGCAGATCTCGGCCCGTTCGGTGAGCCATTCGAGAGCGTCGTTCGACTGCTCCGGCTTGACGAAGGCGACCATCTCCACCTTGTCGAACTGGTGCACACGCAGGATGCCGCGAGTCTTGGCCCCCGCGGCGCCGGCCTCGCGCCGGAAGCAGGGCGAGTAGGCCGCGTAGTAGATGGGCAGGTCCTCGGCCTCGATGATCTCGTCCCGATGGATGTTGGTGACCGGCACCTCGGCGGTCGGCACGAGGTAGAACTCGTCGCGCGTGACCACGTACATCTGGTCTTCCTTGTCGGGGATCTGGCCCGTGCCGCGGGCCGAGTCCTCGTTGACCACGACCGGCGGCCAGACCTCGGTCATGCCGTGCTCGGTCGAGTGCAGGTCGAGGAAGAAGTCGATGAGGGCACGCTGCAGCTTGGAGCCGGCACCCTTGTAGAGCGGCCAGCCCGAACCGGTGATCTTGGCGCCCGCGGCCAGGTCGATCATGCTCAGCGCCTCGGCGATCTCCCAGTGCGGCTTTCGCACCCAGGCCTCTGTGCCATCGCCGGCCGGCTCCTCGTGCGGCGTGACCGGCTCTCCCCAGATGCGCACGATCTGGCTGGCTTCCTCGCCACCGACCGGCACCTCGGGGTCGGGCGGATTGGGGATGCGCAGGAGCAGGTCCTCAAGCTTGGCGTTGATCTCCGCAAGCTGTGCATCCATGCCGCTGATCTCGGCGCTGATCCAGTTGGACTGCTCCTTGAGCTGGCGCACGCGCGGACTGTCGGGCTGCTCGCCGCTCTTCATGGCGATGCCGATGGACTCGGAGATCTGCTTCTTCTGGGCTCGCAAGGTGTCGGCCTTGCCCAGCAGCTCGCGTCGCTGCTCGTCGATGGCGAGAGCCTGGTCGACGAGTCCCGGGTCCTCACCCTTGGCCACACAGCCTTGGCGGATGGACTCTGCTTCCTCGCGAAGCCGGACCGGTCCGACGCTCATGCGTCCTCTCCTCCACCTGCGCTCGGGGCCGAGGCAGCGGCAGCGGCTGCCGCATTCAGCCGTTCGGTCACGAAGGGCTCCTCGAGACTGGCGAGCAGCCAGCCGGCACGTGGGCCGTTGGTACGACCGAGGAAGGCGCTGTAGACCGCGGCGAAGGCATCTCGCGACGACACGCCGCGTGCCTGTCCTGCGCGGTAGATGAGGTCCTGCCAGGCGTCGCCGCTGTCGGGCTGCTCGTCGCGTGCGCCGGTCTCGAGGTCGGCCAGGAAGAGACCCTGGACCTCACTCAGCGCCGCGGCCTCCGCGGGCAGATCGTCACGCACCGAGACCTGATACCGGTCCGGCGCCCAGCCGTCGAGCCAGGTGCGGGCGACGTCGGCGCGCTCATGCAGGACGGCCAGCTCGATCTCGTCGAGGGGCTCGCCCTTCTCGGCGGCCATGCGCTCCTCGAGATCGACACCCGGTACCTGCGCCAACATCGTCAGGTGGCGGAACGGCGGCCGGAAGCGGGCAGCCTCAGCGGCCATGTCCGCGTCAGGATCGACCAGGGAGAGCCGGAAGATGCGCTCGTAGTCGGCCGGTAGCTCACCCCGCACCGGGCGGCCATCGACGGCTGCGGCGAGGCGGTCGAACTCGTCGAAGAGGCCAGGGATGGCGTCGCCGCCCGGGTCGAAGTCGAGCGCCTTCTTGGGCTTGTGACGCAGGAAGAGGAAGCGGATGAGCTCCGGCGGGAGCAGGTCCGCCATCTCGTGGGCAGCGGCGCCGGAGCCCTTGGAGGTGGACATCTTGCGACCGCCCACGTTGAGGAACTCGTAGACGATGTTGAGCGGCGGCTCGCGGTCGAAGACCTCCCGACTGATGGCGTCGCTGCGGTCGCGGCTGCCACCCTTGGTGCCGAGGTCCTTGCCGCAGCCCTCGATGGTGATGCCGAAGTGGCTCCACTTGGCGGCCCAATCGACGTTGAACGGCAGCTTGGCGCGACCGCCGGCGGGCACGACTCGGCCGCTGTGGCCACAACCGGTGGCCCAGCTCACGTAGTCGGGCTTGCACTCATAGGCCACGGTCTCCCCGTCCCAGTCGGTGGCGAGGGTCGTACCGATACGGCCGCAGTTCTCGCAGATGACGCTGAGGGGCAGCCAGCCAGGGGCGCGTTCCACGTTGCTGACTCGGAGGTAGATGTCGCGCACGACCTCCGCCCGGTCGAGCGCCTGGCGGATGTAGCGGTCCATGGAGCCGTCGCCGTAGAGCTTGCTCATCCAGTAGATCTCGGGGTGCACACCGAGGCCCTCGAAGGTGCCCA
>CAYZDQ010000156.1:0-5889 GCA_964476955.1 uncultured Anaerolineaceae bacterium | reverse complement strand
GTTGATAGCCTCCACCCGCTCGGCGACCGCCAGTGCGACCTCGACGACGCGCTCGAGGTTCTGCTCTCGCGGATGCTGCGCATCGGTGCTGTAGGGGACGGGCGGCAGGTCGCCGGTGTCGGTGACGTTCCATCCGGCTCGGCGGAGGCCGTCGGCCAGGCCGGCCTTGCGGAATGCGGCCGGAGCACGTGACAGTCCCACGCCATAGGCTCCCGCGGCCGATGGCACGCCCAGGATCGACAGCTCCATGTCAGGCCCCATATCGCTCTGGCGAGGATACGACAGCAGTTCGTGCTGTCGGGGGCGTACCTGCCTCGAGCTAGCTCTCGAGCACGCTCCGCACCGCGGTCACGACCTCGTCGTGGATGCTGGCAGCTGTCACCACCGCGCCGCGATTGGATGTCATGCGCTGGCCGGTGGTGATGTCGAAGGGCTTGCCCTCCACGTCGCTCACGCGCCCGCCGGCCTCTGACACCACCAGCATGCCGGCGGCGTGGTCCCAGATGTTCTCGCGGTAGTCGCCACGGGGCACGCGCAGGTAGATCGAGGCGTCGCCGCGCGCGACCATCGCGTACTTCGTCTGTGAGTCCAGGCGTACCGGCTCAGCCGTGATGCCCAGGGCGGCACCGATACGGGCCGCTTCGGACTGATCGGAGTGGGCTGCTTCTACCGATTCTGCATCGCGCGCGTCAGCGGTCGTGGCCGGCGCTGCCGCGTGGCAGGGCTCGCCGGCACGATCGGCGGAGGCATCGAAGAGCGGCATCATCCGTGTCCCGGCACCACGCTCGGCCACGAAGAGCACGCCGACGGGGCCGCCGACATCAGGGTCACCGGGCTCGCCACGGTAGGGCAGGTTGGGGCAGCCCATGACGCCCAGCACGACCTCGCCATCCTCGACGAGCGCGAGGGCGATGGCGTATTGCTCGTTGCGCAGGAAACCCTTCGTGCCGTCGACCGGATCGAGCGTCCACCAGCGGCGACCAGGTCCGGCCGGGTCGTCGCAGGAGTCGAGCGCGACACGCAGGTCGTCGAGCGTGACTTCGGGCCGCTGGGCTCGGACGTGCGAGAGCACGACCTCGGCCAGTTCGGCTGACTCGGCCAGCTGCCCGAAGTCCTCCTCGCCCATCATCCCGTCGTCCGGCAGGGCTTCGACCATGGCCATGCGCACGAGCGCCTGGGCGCCCAGGTCGGCCACCGTGACCGGGGACGAATCGGCCTTGGAGACGGCCTCAGCCTGGGGGTCGAAGTCGTCGCGGACAGCCTTGGTCAGCACTGCTGCTGCTGCGACTGCCTCGATGGCGAAGCGGCGTTCGGCCGCGTAGGGGGAGGGGACCGGTGTTGCGGTCGGAGTCCGTGCCTCGGTCACCTACGCGTTCACCTCGGCCGCCTGCTCCTCGGCAGAGGGCACCGGCACGTCGGGCTTGTTGCGCGCGGACTTGAGCGTCTTCTTGATGACGTCGACGGGGGCCTTCTCGCCGGTCCACAGCGTGAACGCGGCGGCGGTCTGCTCGATGAGCATGGCATCGCCGTTCATGGCCTTGGTGGCACCGGCCTCCTTGGCCTCCCGCAGCAGGCGCGTCTCCTCCGGCACGTAGTGCAGGTCCATGACGAGGATGTCCGGCGGCAGCAGCTCACCGGGGATGGGCGTCTCTTCGGGATCGCGGCCCATGGCGCTGGCGTTGATGAGGATGTCCGTCTTGGCCAGCTCGGCCTCGATGACCGACTCGTGCCAGGGGCGGGCCTTGAGATCCATGTGGCTGGCGCTGCGGCCGAAGTGCTTGACCAGGCGCTCGCCGCGGTGGAGGTGGCGGTTGAAGAGGGCCACGTTCTGGAAGCCGGCCTGGATCAGTGAGTAGATGACCGCGCGGCCACCACCGCCGGCGCCGACCACGACCGCGTTCTTGGGCATCTTCTGATCGCCCGCCAGCTCCTCGAGCGCGGGCTTGAAGGCGAGTACGTCGGTGTTGTGGCCGACCAGCTGGTCGCCATCACAGGTGATGGTGTCGACCGCGCCGGTGGCCTGGGCCTCCTCGGTGAGCTTGTCGAGCATGGACACCACACGATCCTTGTGCGGGATGCCGATGTTGGCGCCGAGGTACTCCTCGCCACGCAGCGCTGCCACCGCATCGGCGAGATCGACCGTGGGCGTGTCGATGGGCTCGTAGCCCGCATCGATGCCGGCGGCCGCAAAGGCCGCCTCCTGCAGTGCCTCCGACAGCGAGTGCGTGACCGGCTGTCCGAGAAGGACGACGCGTTTCGACATGATGGACGACTCCTGGTCGCGGGTATGTAGACCCGCTGCTGATCGGGTGGAGGGAGTTCCCCCGCCTTACCCCCTTGATGCAGCGAAGACGCGTCGGACAGGGCCCGCGCGTCTTGCCTTGCGTGGTGGAAGGTCGATGATACCGGCTATCGGAGTCTGCGTGCTACCATCGCTCGGCCGAAGAGGAGAGGTCGCATAGAGGCCTAGTGCGCCGGTTTGCTAAACCGGTAAGTGGGGTAACCTGCTTCGAGGGTTCGAATCCCTCCCTCTCCGCCACCGTTTTCTTGGCGCCCGTAGCTCAGTGGATAGAGCATCTGGTTGCGGACCAGAAGGTCGTGAGTTCGAGTCTCGCCGGGCGCGCCACTTCACTTTCCCCGACCCCGTACGTGCGCGCGCGTTCAGCTCGTGAGATCGAGTCGGTAGGTGAGCTCGCCCCCGTGCGTGGAGGCCGGTACCTGAACGAAGCCTCGCGCTCGAGGAGCCGGATCGAGGCGCCGTTCTCCAGGGCCACGCCGCCGATGACCGATCGGATGTTGCCGCGCGCCCGACACCAGGCGACGAAGCCGTGCAGCAACTCGCTGCCGAGCCCGCGGCCCCAGGCGCCCTCGGCGAGCAGGTATCCCAGCCGCACATCGACGCCATCCTCTTCGCCGGTCGCCTCCTCGAAGAGGAGGACCAGCCCAAGCGCCTGCCCATGTTCGCGATCCTCGACCAGCAAGACCGGCCCCTCGCGGTCTCGATCGGCTATCCACGAGGCCGCGCGTTCAGGCGAGTAGGGTCCTTGCCAGTCCGGGGGGAGCCAGCGTGTGACGGGCTCGGTCAGCATCGATGCCACCACGGCCGGTAGGTCATCGATGACGCCAGCTTGTTCGGCCTCGTGCCAATCACGGACACGCAGCCGCTCGGTGAGGAACGCCGTGTTGCTGGTCATCATGAGGATCTCCCGTTCCACCATCGCAGACTCGGCGGAGGACCACACCTGGCCTTCGTTGGACTCAAGTCCACCTGTTACAGCATGCCGCACACGCATTCGATATATGAGAAACTCCGCGCATGGCGAACAGTGACCGTGCCACCGCACCAGCCGTCGTCCGGGCCGTCCGGATCCTGGCCTACCTCGCCGAGCATCCCAATGCTCAGCGCCTGACCGCCATCGCGAGTGCCATCAGCATCCCCGTCTCCTCGACCGCTGCGATCTGCAATGCCCTGGAGGCGGAGCGGATGATCGTGCGCCGCAACGACGGCTACGTCCTGGGTCCCCTCAACGTCGAGCTGGCGCAGCGCTTCCTGAGCCAGTTGCAGCCGCTCTCGATGTTCGCGGACGTCGTGGCCGACCACAAGGCGCTCCGCCGCGAGACGGTGCAGATGGCGCTGCTCGACGGCTTCGACATGCTCTACGTGGCCCGTCGTGACTCGGACCAGCCGTTCCTCATCAGCAGTGCCGTGGGCAAGCGCCTGCCGGCCAACTGCACGGCCGTGGGCAAGGCCAGCCTGGCGCTGCTCTCGCCCAAGGAACGCAAGATCCCCAAGACGCTGACCGCCTTCACCGAGCATTCCATCACCGACCCCAAGCAGCTGCAGGCCGCCATCGCGGAGGCCGCCGAGCGCGGGTATGCCGTCGATGACGAGGAGACCTCCCAGGGCGTGATGTGCCTGGGCATCGCCCGCAAGACGCCTCGACGGGAGGTCTACGGCATCTCCGCCACCTTGCTCAAGTCGCGCGTGACCCCGCAGCTGCGCGATGCCATCGTGCGCGACCTCATCAGCACCGGTGATGCGCTCTTCCCGCCGGAGCTGAAGCCCGCCTGATCGGCACCCGCCGACCCCCCTTCCAGCATCAAGTCACCTTGACGACTAGGGGGTAGTCGTGCCCTGCGCGATTACGGTATAGTGGATAGAGTTCAGCATATCGAAAGGGATTCGCTGGACACGGAGGCTGGTCGGTCGCGCCGGGAGAGCGCCTGCGACACCCGCGGACCGAGGGCCTGGAGGCTTCTGTTCGAGGCGGAGGAGCGCACACGTGAAGACTTTGGCAGCCGTCACCTACGGCATCGACGAGAGCAACCCGTTCACGGTCAAGGAGGTCGAGCTCGACGAGCCCAAGGACGATGAGGTCATGGTCCACCTCGTCGCCGCCGGCCTGTGCCATAGCGACTGGAACTTCGTGTCCGGCGCGCAGTACATCGGCTTCTGGCCCATGGTCCTCGGTCACGAGGGCGCAGGCGTGGTCGAGAAGGTGGGTAAGGACGTCACCAAGGTCAAGCCGGGTGACCACGTGGTCCTCTCGTACATCCCCACCTGCTCCAAGTGCGAGTGGTGCCTGATGGGCAAGAGCCGCCTGTGCAACGACGGTGCTGACATCCTCAACGGCCCGCAGCCCGACAAGACCTTCCGCATGCACGATGACGACGGCGCGGACATCGGCCAGGCCTGCTACGTCTCCACCTTCAGTGAGTACACGGTCGTGCCCCAGATGTCAGTGGTCAAGGTCTTCGACCACTACCGGCTCGACCGCGCGGCCCTGCTGGCCTGCGGCGTCGTGGCCGGCGCCGGCGCATCCATGTACGTAGCCGATGTCAAGCCCGGCTCGAGTGTCGCGGTCTGGGGCGTCGGTGGCGTGGGCATGAACACGATCCAGGGTGCCCGCATCCGTGGCGCACGCGAGATCGTGGCCGTCGATGTCCATGACTGGAAGATCGAAGAGGCCAAGAAGTTCGGTGCCACCCACGGCGTCAACGCGGCCAAGGAAGACCCGGTCGAGTTCATCAAGGAGCTGACTTGGGGTCGCGGCGCGGACACGACGTTCGAGGTCATCGGCAAGGAGGAGGCCATGGCCCAGGCCATCGCGGCCACCTGCAAGACCGGCCAGGCCATCGTCGTGGGCCTGAACCACTACAAGAGTCTGGGCGTGGACGTCGACCCCACGATGATGGTGCTCTTCGAGCGCACGTTCAAGGGCTCGATGTACGGCGGTGCGGTGCCGCACGTGGCCATCCCGTACTTCCTGCGCATGTGGGAGGACGGTCTGCTCAACCTCGACGACCTCGTCACCAAGGAGTACCGGATCGAGGACATCGCCCAGGGCTACCAGGATCAGCACGACGGCAAGCTGACCCGCGGCATCGTCCGCTACGACTGGGACTACACCGCCAAGTAAGGTCCTCCTCTGGGAGCGCTTGGGCGCCCCCGCCCACCTTCGCGCAACGTTAGGGATGACCGTGCCGCGGCTCACCACTCCACTCGAACTGGGGGATCGCACCGCTCCGGCCTGCCTGCTCTTCGGTCCGCACGTGACCAACCTGGGCCGACACCGGGGCCTGACGTCGCGCCACACGGCCTACTACGCTCGACGCGCTCGCGGGGGTGCGGGCGTGGTCGTCACCGAGACGGCCTCCGTCCACCCGAGCGACTGGCCCTACGAGCGTGCGCCGCTGGCTGCGGAGTGTGGGCCGGGCTGGGCGGAGATCGTCTCCGTCCTGGGTGAGGTGGGCGCGCTCGCGGTGGCCTCGCTCGGCCATGCTGGAGGTCAGGGCACGTCGGCCTACAGCCAGGCAGCGCTGTGGGCGCCGTCGCCCGTACCCCAGAACAACGACCGCGAGGTGCCCAAGGCCATGGAGGCCGCGGAC
>CAYZDQ010000155.1:0-5891 GCA_964476955.1 uncultured Anaerolineaceae bacterium | reverse complement strand
CCGGACGGGGGGCGGTCGCAGATGCGACCCTTTCGGACATGGACCCCGCAGGCCTCTCCCGCATCACCGCACGCGTGCGCATCGCCACCGGCAGTGCCAGCCGTTCGCTCTACGCCGATATCGCCGAGGGCTTGCTCGAGTGCATCCCGCGCGCCGACCACGTGCGGCTCCAGGGTCTCGACCACATGGCGCCGGTGCTGCGCGCGGACGCCTTTGCCGCGGCGGTCGAGGAGTGGCAGCGGTCATGAGCCAGGGCAACAACGCGGAGCCGCAGCGCGTGGAGGAGATGTTCGACCGCATCTCGGGGGTGTACGACGGCATGAACCTCGCCATCAGCGGCTTCCAGGAGCCGCGTTGGCGGAAGCGTCTCGTGGCTTCCACGCGCATCGGGCCCGGTGAGCGCGCGCTGGACGTGGCCTGCGGTACGGGCAAGGTCACCGCCGATCTCTTCGCCGCGGCCCAGCCCGGCGGCTCCGCGCTGGGCGTGGACTTCAGCGCCGGCATGATCGAGATCGCCACCCGGGAGCGGGCGACCGAGGCGGGCGATCTGGCCTTCCGACAGGGAGACGCGCTGCAGCTGCCGGTCGGCGACGACGAGTTCGACGCGGCCACCATCGCCTACGGCATGCGCAACCTCGTCGACTACCGACAGGGCTTCGCCGAGATGACCCGCGCGGTACGACCCGGTGGCGTGGTCGCCTGCCTTGAGATCACGCAGCCGACCAGCCTCTTCGGCCGCCTCCTCTCGATCTGGTTCGACAACATCGTCCCGCTCATCGGCCGACTCGTCGGCCAGGGCGACGCCTACGGCTACCTGGCCCGCTCGGTGAAGGGCTACCCGGGCCCGGAACGCATCGCGGAGACCATGCGCGAGGCCGGTCTCGAGCAGGTCGACTGGGAGCCCATGGCCGGCGGCATCATCGTGCTCCATACCGGCGTGGTGCCAGGCTCGCCCGCGAGCGAGCGGACCTGAGCGTCGGGGCCGGGTCGGTCGCGGGCGGCGCGAGGGGTCGAGGTCGCATCTCCGCTACCATCGGGACGTGTCCACCACACCTGCGACCCCACTTATCCATGCCCGCGGACTGACCAAGCGCTTCGGCGACTTCACCGCGGTCGACGCTGTCGAGTTCGACGTCAAGCCGGGCGAGGCCTTCGGCTTCCTCGGCCCCAACGGCGCAGGCAAGACCAGCACCATGCGCATGATCGGTTGCATCTCGCCCATCACCGAGGGCACCCTCGAGGTGCTGGGCATGGACCCGCGCTCCGACGGCTCGGCCATCCGCCGCCGACTCGGGGTAGTGCCCCAGGCCGACACGCTCGACATGGAGCTGACGGTCATGGAGAACCTCATCATCTACGGGCGCTACTTCGATCTCTCTTACAAGGAGTGCCGTCGCCGCGCCGACGAGCTGCTCGAGTTCGTACAGCTCACCGAGAAGGCCGACTCCGAGGTGGAGCCGCTCTCGGGCGGCATGAAGCGTCGCCTGACCATCGCTCGCGGGCTCATCAACGAGCCCGACATGATCCTGCTCGACGAGCCCACCACGGGCCTTGACCCGCAGGCGCGGCACATGGTCTGGGAGCGCCTCTACCGGCTCAAGAAGCAGGGCGTCACGCTCATCCTCACGACGCACTACATGGACGAGGCCGAGCAGCTCTGCGATCGCCTGGTGGTCATGGACCAGGCCCGTATCGTGGCCGAGGGCTCACCCCAGTCACTCATCGACGAGTACGCCAGCCGCGAGGTCCTGGAGCTGCGCTTCGAAGACCTCAAGACGCCCGACCTCAAAGGCACGGGCAACGGCCTCATCCAGCGTACCGAGCAGCTGCCCGACCGCGTCCTCCTTTACACCGACGATGGCGAGGCCACCGCCGAAGCACTCCATGCCGACGGCATCCGCCCCGTCAGCCAGCTCGTGCGGCGCTCCTCACTGGAAGACGTCTTCCTGCGCCTCACAGGCCGGAGGCTCATCGAGTGAGCGTGCGCGCCACGCTGCGAAGCGTGCTGCGGGTCGTGGAGCACCACGCCTTCGTCTACCGCCGCACGTGGCGCGGCACGGTCTTCTCGACCTTCCTCAATCCCATCCTCTTCCTCGCCGCCATCGGCGTAGGCCTGGGTTCCTTCGTGGATGACGCCAACCCCGCGGGTGTGGAGGGCGTCTCGTACGTCATGTTCCTGGCGCCGGGCATCCTCGTGGCCACGGCCATGAACACGGCCACCTTCGAGTCGACGTACCCGGTGATGGCCGGCATCCGTTGGCTCAAGACGTATGTGGCCATGATCCTCTCGCCGCTCGACGCCCGGCACGTGGCCACAGGCCAACTGGTTTGGGTGAGCGTGCGCCTGGCGCTCGGTGCCATCGTCTTCCTCGCAGTGATGGTCATCTTCGGTGCCACCGACTTGCCACATGCCCTCGCCATGCTGCCCGTGGCGGTCCTCACGGGGCTGGCGTTCGCGGCACCCATCCAGGCCTTCGCGGCGGCCCAGAAGAACGACGCGCCATTCGCCGCGCTCTTCCGTTTCGTGATCATGCCCATGTTCATCTTCAGCGGCACGTTCTTTCCCATCAGCCAGTTGCCCGATGTGCTGCAGATCGTGGCCATGCTCACCCCGCTGTGGCACGCCGTGGCGCTGGCGCGCAGCATCGCCCTTGACATGTTCGACCCGGCGCTGGCTGTGGTGAACGTGACCTACCTGACGGCCTTCATGGTGATCGGCCTGCTGGTCTCGTATCGCACCTTCCAGCAGAAGCTGGCGGAGTAGAGCGGTGCTGATCACCACGCGACTGTTCCCCACTCGGCCCCTCGGTCGTTCCCGTGCCCACAAGGTGCTCGAGCGCGACATCCTCGTCTACCGGCGCAACTGGACCATCATCGTGTCCGGCTTCTTCGAGCCGATCTTCTACCTGCTGGGCATCGGCTTCGGCCTGGGTACCTTGGTCGGCGACGTGGGCGACATCCCCTACGCGGCCTTCGTGGCGCCGGGCCTGATGGCTACCGCGGCCATGAATGGTGCGCTCTTCGAGTCCACCTTCAACCTCTTCTTCAAGCTGAAGTACGCCAAGACCTTCGACGCCATCCTGTCGACGCCCCTGGGACCCTCGGACATCGCGATCGGTGAGGTCAGCTGGGCGCTGACGCGAGGGCTGCTCTACGCCATCGCCTTCCTCGTGGTGATGCTGCTGCTGGGCCTGGTCCTGTCGCCCTGGGGCATCCTGATGGTCCCTGGTGCGCTGCTCATCGGCTTCGCCGCTGCCTCCATCGGCATGGCTGCCACGACGTTCATGCGCAAGTGGCAGGACTTCGACCTCGTCACCGTCGTGACCATGCCGCTGTTCCTCTTCAGCGGCACCTTCTTCCCCATCTCGGTGTATCCCGACTGGCTAGCAGCGATCGTCGAGGTCACGCCGCTCTACCGCGGCGTGCACATGCTGCGGGCGTTCTCCACGGGCCGTGTGGACGAGATGGTCCTCGTCGACATCGCCTACCTCGCGATCGTCGGCTTCGTGGGTGTGTCCATCACCGCGCGACGGCTGCGAGGCCTGCTGCTCAAGTAGGAAGCTCGTCAGAGCTTCGTCACGGCAGATCGCGTGCGCCTGTTCTGGAAGGACCGAGGCGCCGTCCCCGGGGTGGGGAACGGCGCCCTCCAGACGTCGGGCGGACAGGCGCCCGGCCTCGGTCCGGACGTCTTCACGGCAAAGACGTCCTCTGGGTGGGGAGAGGGTGCGTCTGTGTCGCACCCTGGTAGTACGTAGTGTCCGTACGTACTACCTACGGACTGTAGGCCTGTTCTACGTACGTGTCAACCTCTCGGACGGACCCCGAAGAGGCGCTTCTCGGGACCGTGTGAGCCCCAGTCGATGCGCTTCACCCCACCGAAGCGGACATAGGCCGCGAGGGCTGCGCGCATCGCCTCCACGAAGCCGGGCTCGTGACGCGGGTAGAAGCCGTCCTGCCACCATATACCCAGCACCCGGACCGCGTCGGCTGCGCGGTCGATGCGAGGCTCGATGCGCCCGACCAGTCGATCGCCCCACAGCAACGGCAGCACGTAGTAGCCCCAGCGCCGTTTCGCCTCGGGCACGTAGACCTCCCAGACGTAGTCGAAGTCGAACAGGTCTCGCATGAGGTGCCGGTCCCAGGCGAGGGGATCGAGTGGTGCCAGGAAGGCCACGCTGGCGCCATCGAGCGGCTCGCCGGCATCGGCCGCGGCCGCGCACGCAAGCAGCGACTCCCGTTCCTCGCCAAGCACGTAGCGCGTACCACGCACGCCCTCCACGCGAACCGGCATGAGCTCACCGGCCTCGACGAGCTCGGCGCGCAGCTCGGTGCGGGTGACGGTGCCGGGCGGGTCCTTCTTCGTTGCCCGTGCCGGACCGATGCCGTACCACAGCTCGGATTGGCCACCTTCGCCAAGGAGGCCGTGGGCGCGGTAGCGAGAGTGCAGCCGGTGTCGGCGCTGCTCGCGGTCCGGTCGCTCCTCGCCCAGCAGCTCGGGCGGGTACAGCCGCTCGATGAGGTCGAAGTAGCGACGGTTGCCCTCACGCCGGGCCAGGCCCACCACGCCCGCCTCCGACAGCGCCTCCAGCACGGCGCGGACCTCGCTCGTGGGACCCCAGTACCAGTCGATGGCCTTGGCCCGGTCGAAGTCGAGCGAGCACAACGGCCCCTCGTCACGGATGCGCTCGAGCACGTGCTCGAGCGTCTCTTCGTAGCGGCTGAAGGTATCGCCTTCGTGGCGGCCCTTGAACTTGTCCCAGGTGTGGCGGTGCCAGGGCAGCTCGCTGGTGGGCAGCAGCGAGAGGCCCTTGTTGTAGGCCTCGAACAGCTCGCGGCTCCCGTAGAGCAGCTCGTTCGTCCAGGCCGGGTCGTAGTCGCGGACCCGCGCGTGCAGCACGAGGTCGTGATTGCGACCGGCTACCGCGAGCGGATCGAACTGGATCGAGCCCAGTCGGTCGAAGACCGCGCGCACGCCCTCGAGCCCGGCCGTCTGCGAGCGGGCCGGGGCGAGCAGGTGGCGCGTGGCGAGGAAGCGTCGCGCACCGGCGGCGGAGAGGTGGATCGGATCCATGGAGGCCGAGGATACGTGGGCCAGAGGCTCGTCGCCGGGGCGTTGGCCCGACCTTCTCTATACTCCCCCCTTGCATGGCCACCTCCCGCGATTACTATGAGATCCTGGGGCTTGAGCGCGGCGCCAGCGACGAAGAGATCAAGCGTTCCTTCCGAAAGCTGGCCCAGCAATGGCACCCCGACGTCAACACCGAGCCCGAAGCTGACGCGCGCTTCAAGGAGATCAACGAGGCCTACCAGGTTCTCTCCGATCCCCAGCGTCGCCAGCAGTACGACACGTTCGGTCGTGCCGGCGTGGGCGGCACCGGTGCCGGCGCGGAGGGCTACGGCCCCTTCGGCGGGTTCCAGGGCTTCGGCGACATCTTCGACGCCTTCTTCGGCGGTGCCGCGGCCGGCGGTGGCGCAGCGGGACGGCGGGCTCGTCGTCCGGCCGGCGCGGACCTGCGCTACGACCTGCAGCTGACCTTCGACGAAGCCATCCACGGCGCCGAGAAGGAACTCAGCTTCGCCGCGCTCGATACCTGCCAGACCTGTGCCGGATCCGGCGCCGAGGAGGGCTCGGAGCCGTCGACCTGTCCCCGATGCGAGGGTAGCGGCGAGGTGCGCGAGGTGCGCAACACGCTGCTGGGCCAGATGGTCAACGTCACGCCCTGCGGTCGTTGCCGAGGCAGTGGCCAGATCGTGGAGAAGCCCTGCGTCACCTGCCACGGCGACGGACGGGCGGAGCGCAAGCGCACCCTGCGCGTGACGGTACCGGCCGGCATCGACGAAGGCCACCAGATCCGCTTGACCGGGGAAGGGGAGGCGGCGCCCAGGGGCGG
>CAYZDQ010000154.1:0-5932 GCA_964476955.1 uncultured Anaerolineaceae bacterium | reverse complement strand
AGGATGCGGCCGACCTGCTGGGCAGGGTGCTGCGGCAGACCGCCTGGGAGAACCCGGCCGAAGACGCGTGACTGGCCCGGGGACCGCCGACGTGCGCCCCACACCCCGCACCGAGCTGGCCGTGTGGCTGGCGCTCATCGTGGCCCTCGTGGGCCTGCTCCAGGCCGGCACGCCGCCGCGCATGGTGGTGCTGGCGCTCATCGTGGTGGCGGCCACGCTGGCGGTATCGCTGCGCTGGCGCATCGGGCCCACCGTCATCGTCGTGCTGCTGCTCCTGGGCATGGCCTTGCGAGCGGTGCCCTCGACCGGATTCAGCGACGTGCTCGTGGTCACCGAGGCCGCGGTGCGCGACCTGCTGGCAGGTGGGAACCCATATGGCCACGGCTTCGCGGAATCGTTCCCGCCGGGGGCGCCGTTCGCCTA
The DNA here is from genome assembly GCA_964476955.1 of uncultured Anaerolineaceae bacterium. Classification (GTDB taxonomy): domain Bacteria; phylum Chloroflexota; class Limnocylindria; order Limnocylindrales; family CSP1-4; genus JAFMJV01. The sequence goes on along the minus strand of CAYZDQ010000154.1, from coordinate 5,509 downwards.
CGGCCCGCTGGCTCTGCTGTGGTACCTGCCCAGCCTCGATGACCCCAAGCGCATGGAGCTGCTGGCATCCTTCGTGGTGCTGGGTACCCTGGCGCTCCGTGGCCGGCCGCTGGGCCTCGCGATCTACGCCTTCACGCCGGCCTTCGTGGTGGCGGCCGGCGACGGCTCCAACGACACCACGGCCGGCCTGCTGATCCTGATCTCATTGCTGGTGGCGGTTCGCCAGCCGGTGGCCGGCGCGGTCCTGCTGGCGCTGGCCGTCGCGTTCAAGCCGTACGCGCTGGCGTGGCTGCCGGGCCTGCTCGCCTTCGGCGGCATCGCCGGCCCACTTGTGGCCTTCCTCGCCACCACGGCCGTGGTCTGGTTGCCGGCAGTCATCGCCTTCGGCCCGGGAGCGATACTCACCTCGTTCCGCGACGCCGACGCACTCCACGGCACCGCCTACTACTCGCTGGCCTACGCGCTGGAGGCTCCCGAAGCGTTGCCCAAGCCCGTCTGGAACGGGTTGCGTATCGCGCTCGGCGTGGCCCTCGCCGTCGGCAACCTGCTCTTCGTGCGCACGACCGCCGGCCTCATCCTCGGCGGGACGCTCGTCTTCGGAGCCACGCTCTTCCTCGGCTGGTGGGGCACGTTCGCCTATCTGGCCGCGGTCGCGCCGATCCTCTGCTGGCATGTCGACGATTGGCTCGGCCTGAGTGGCCAGCGGGTCGTGTGGCCGGGCGATCCGGTGCGCCGCGTCACCGTTTGGGCGGATAGGTACCTTCCGGTGCGGTCTGGTGCGGTCTAGCTTCGTGGAAGCGAGACCGTGGCACCGATAGACTCGAGAGCGTCCGAGCCAAGGTCCATATAGCGGGAAGCGAAGACGCGTGATCCGCCCCGGTCGCCGAACCGGGTCACGTCGAGCAGTGGCGAGCCCGGTCCCGTGTCAGTGAACACACGCACCAGGGGTGCGGAGGGATCCATGTCGGCTGCGGGTATCGGCCTTCTCATCATCGCCCACATCGCGGACTATTCGACGTTCGTGGTGATGGTCGCGCGTCACGGCCTGGGCACCGAGCTGAACCCCATCGTGGCCACCCTCGCAGAGGACTGGGGCCTGGCCCTGCTCACCGTGGCCAAGTTCGCGACCGTCCTCTTCGTGGCCGCGACCTTCCTCATCGTGGGGCGTACCCGGCCCAGGGTCGCGAGCGCGGTCCTCGCCTTCGGCATCTTCATCGGTGGCCTGGGCGCGGTCTCGAACGTCGCCACCTTCTAGGGCGAGGAGCCGCGTCGATCAGCCCTTGGCTCCGGCGGCACGCGTCGGCCTGCCGCGCAACGGGCGAACGCGACGGGCGGCATCGCGTCGATGCTCGATGCTGCCGTCAGCCGGCAGACATCGTCAGTTCGTGCCACGCGACGGCAGGCCAGTGCTGCCGCGCGGGCAGGTCCAGGCGGCCGGCGGGTCCGATGCGTCGTGTTCGCCCGTTCAACGGCACGCCTCGAGCGCGACGGCCCGCGACTAACGCGGTACCACCCCGCGTGAGTCCCCGAGCGCTGGCCGCCGGGACTGAGGCTGGTCAGGCTAGGCGTGAGGAGCCGCGTCGGTCAGAAGTCGGTCTGCTCGGTGCCCAGTCGATCCACGTCCAGGTCCGGACGCACGCGCCGCACGTAGTCACGGATGGCCCACAGCGAGGTGTTGAAGCCGACACCCTCCCAGGGCAGCTCGTCGACAGCGAAGGCCTGCACCTCGAGCGTCTCGGGCGTGATCACCATCTCGCCACCGGTGATGGCCGCCTCGTAGGCGACGATGACCACGCACGCTCGCGGCTGCGGGTAGACGCCCACGATGGCCGTCGGCTCTACGGCCAGCCCGGTCTCCTCCATGGTCTCGCGCACCGCGCCCTGGATGACGGTCTCCTCCGCTTCGAGGAAGCCGCCCGGTTGGGCCCAGGTGCCCACGCCCGGCGGGATGGCCCGGCGGATGAGCACGATCTTCCCGTCCGCGGTGATCGGCAGCGTAGTGGCCACCACGCGCGGGTTGACGTAGGTGATGTGACGGCACTCGGTGCAGTGGTAGCGGTCGCGGTCGTCGCCCGGCACGGGCCCGAAGGCCAGCCGGCCGCCACAGCGCGCGCAGTTCTGCAGCAGCGGCGCCATCCACTCGGGCGCGCCGTCGCCGAAACCCTGGAGGGGCAGCCGGGCTGCGGGATCGTCGAGGCGTGGCATCAGGCAGTCATCACGAACAACATGATGGCACCCACGACGATGAGCGAGACCGCCAGCACCAACGTCCACACCACGCGGAAGAGTGCTCGGCCGCGGTCGACATCCCACCAGGCACCCACGGAGCGCCACACGCGCACGAGCGCGTCAGCTGTGACCGCCAGCAGGACGACCCCGCCGATGAGGACGGGGATCTTGACCCAGAGCGAGGACATGGGCACGCCCAGCTCCAGCGCCGCGATGGCGATGACGCCGCAGATGAGCACCACCACCGAGAGGTAGATGAAGCTCGACTGCAGCGGTGTGGGAGCCAGCTCTGGCACACGCTGCGGCACGATCGGGCGCCCGTGTACATCGAGGGGCACCGGTCGCTCCTGCCGATCGAGCTCCGGTACGCCCTCCAGCCTGTCGTCGTCCACGTCGCTCCCGGGGTGGCCTCGCTACTGCCCCTGGGCCCGGGTGAAGCCTTCTTCGCCCTCGAAGAGGCGCAGCTTCTGGATATGCACCCAGGGCATGACCTGGCCGACCCGCTCGATGAGCGCGAGGATCCCGGCGTCGGTGACCTCAGCCCCCTCCTCTGCCGGCATGAAGCGGCAGCGCCACCAGCCGACGGTGTCGATGTTGGCGTTGGCCGCGGGATAGACCAGCGTGCCGCGGGCGCTCACGAACTGGAGCTTGAAGTCCGGACCCGCGACGGCCTCCAGCTTCTGACCGGTGGCCGTGGCGTCGGCATCGTGCTCGGTGAAGATGTCCACGCCCACCAGCTGGGTGGTGCTGACGACCGCCGGGCGGGCCTCCCAGCGCGGCCTGGGCTCGGGGGCGACCGCGGGGGCACCGTCGGACTTGACCGGGTAGCGCACGGACGGCTGCTTCCCCAGGTTCTCGATGACCGAGTCGGCGAAGCCGCTGGTGGAGGTGGCCGCCTCCACGTTGCCGGCCTGGCGAGCCACGTCGAGCGTGACCGCACCCTGCTCGAGCGTGGTGAAGACGGCGTCCTCGATCGACTGCGCCGCGGCCGGCTCGCCGAGGTGCTTGAGCATCAGCACCGAGCTGAGGATGAGCGCGGTGGGGTTGATGACGTTCTTGCCGGCGTACTTGGGCGCGGAGCCGTGGACGGCTTCGAAGATGGCGGCATCGTCGCCGAAGTTGCCGCTGCTGGCGAAGCCCAGGCCACCGACCAGGCCGCTGGCGAGGTCGCTGATGATGTCGCCCGCGAGGTTGGTGGTGACGATGACGTCGAACTGCGCGGGGTCCTTGACCATCTGGTGGGCCACGTTGTCGATGATGAGATGCTGGGGCTCGATCTCGGGGTACTCGGGCGCCATCTCCTCGAAGACGCGCTGGAAGAGGCCCTCGCTGAACTTGAGGATGTTGGACTTGGTGGCGCAGGTGACCTTCGCCCGACCCTCGCGGCGGGCCAGCTCGAAGGCGTAGCGGATGATCTTCTCCGAGCCGCGGCGGCTGATGATCTTCATGGCCACGGCCACGTCGCGCGAGTCCATGTACTCGACGCCGGCGTAGAGATCCTCGATGTTCTCGCGCACCACGATGAAGTCGATGCCCTCGCCGTCGTAGCGGGTGGGCACGCCCGGGATCTGGCGCGCGGGGCGCAGGTTGGCGTACGTCTCGAAGAGCTTGCGCAGCGTCACGTTGGCCGACTTCTCGCCGAAACCGATGGGTGTGGCTAGCGGGCCCTTCAGCGCGACGCCGGTGCGGGCGATGGAATCGGCGGTCTCCTGGGGCACGCCACTGGTATCACCGGCGCGGAAGACGGCCTCGCCCGCGATGGCCTCTTCCCACTCGATCGAGACGCCCGTGGCCTCGATGACGCGGCGGGTGGCGGCGGTGATCTCGGGTCCCACTCCATCGCCGGGAATGAGGGTGACGCGGTGACTCATGCTTCCTCCGAGGACGTGTCTGGTCGATACCTTCGTTGCCGGGTTGGGGGTGCCCGCGGCGCTCAGGGTCAAGGTGCGACGGAGCGGGCTACCGCGAATGCTACACGGAGGGGTACGCTGCCGCAGCCATGACCACTCCCACCGTGCCCCTGCTCATCGACTGTGACACCGGTATCGACGATGCCCTCGCGCTGCTCTACGCCTGCGCCTCGCCTGAGGCCGAGATCGTGGGTGTGAGCTGCGTGGCCGGCAACGTGGAGCTGCCGCACATCGTGCGCAACACCCTGGCTGTGCTGGAGCTGGCGGGGCGCGGCGAGGTGGAGGTGGCCGCCGGTCTTGCTGAGCCCATCGCGCGGGCGCTGCGCACAGCAGGTGACACGCACGGACCCACGGGCCTGGGCTACGCCGAGCTGCCGGTTCCCCGCGCCTCGGCCGGCCCACGGGACGCGGCTCGGATGATCATCGACGAGGCGAGGGCGCGTCCGGGCGAGCTCACACTGGTGACGCTCGGCCCGCTCTCCAACGTGGCCGTGGCGCTCGAGCGCGAGCCGGCCCTGCCGACGTTGCTCAAGCGGCTGGTGATGATGGTCGGTGCCTACCGCTCGCCGGGGAACACAGCGCCCACGATGGAGTGGAACGCGGGCGTCGACCCGGAGGCACTGGCAGCCACGGTCGCCGGCTGGGCCACGACCGAGGCCCCGCATCCGATCGGCTTCGGCCTCGATGTCACCGAGCGGGCCAAGCTCACGCCGGACCACCTCGAGCGCCTGGCGGAAGCGGCCCGTGATCCCCACGACCCACTCGTTCGCTTCGTCGAGGAGGCGCTGCGCTTCTACTTCGAGTTCCACAGCCAGTACGACGGCTTCTACGGCGCCTTCATCCATGACGCGCTGGTGGTGGCCGCCGCCCTCGACCCGGCCCTGGCGCGGACAGAGGCGTTGACCGTGGAGATCGAGCTGGACGGCCGCTGGACCACGGGCGAGACCGTTACCGATTGGCGACGCCACTGGGGTCGCGAGCCGACTCTCGACATCGCGGTAGAGGCCGAGACGCCGCTCTTCTTCGAGCGCTTCGTCGAGCGCGTGGGCCGGCTGGCCCGGGAACGACGCTCAGGCGCCTGAGGCCAGTCCATCGAGCAGCGGCTCGCGGAACTCGTCCATCCCGTACAGCTGTCGCGTGAGCTTCCTGGCGCCTTCCCGGCTGAGGTGGCGCGGGTCGTTGCTGGACTTGGGTCGCCACCAGTCGCCCAGCTCGTCCACCTGCACGATGTCCTGTCCTGAGACGTCCTCGAGGTTGGCGAACCCGGCGTCGAGCTCGTCGAGCCAGTCAGGGTTGCGCTCGACCATCGCGTCCACTAGTCCGAACTTCCCCCGCCGATTCGGCCTGATCCGACCCATCCTCACGCTCAG
>CAYZDQ010000153.1:3989-5932 GCA_964476955.1 uncultured Anaerolineaceae bacterium | reverse complement strand
GCAAGGGCACCAAGATATTCTCCCTGGTGGGCAAGATAAACACCACCGGCCTGGTAGAGGTGCCGATGGGGATAACCTTGGGGGAGATTGTCTACGACATCGGTGGCGGCATCATCGACGATCGGCCGTTCAAGGCGGCGCAGACCGGCGGCCCCTCCGGTGGCTGCATCCCGGCTGAGTACCTCGACACTCCCATCAGCTACGAGACCCTCACCGAGCTCGGCTCGATCATGGGCTCGGGTGGCTTGATCGTCATGGACGACACGTCCTGCATGGTCGACGTGGCCCGGTACTTCATGGACTTCAGCCGAGACGAGTCGTGCGGCAAGTGCACGCCCTGTCGCGTCGGCACCAGCCAGATGTACATGCTCCTCGATCAGATCATCAAGGGAGAGGCCACCGAGGACGACCTGGCCCAGCTCGAGCGGCTGGCCGGCATCGTCCAGAAGATGTCTCTCTGCGGCCTGGGCCAAGGCGCACCCAATCCGATCTTCAGCACGCTGCGCTACTTCAGGGATGAGTACATGGCTCACATCGTGGACAAGACCTGTCCGGCCGGCGTATGTCCCATCTCCAAGCCAGCCGAGGTAGTGGCATGAGCGACGTCTTTACGCTGACCATCGACGGCAAGGACGTCGCTGGCAACGAGGGCCAGACCGTGATGGAGGTGGCCGAAGAGAACGGCATCGACATCCCCGGTCTGTGCCACATGGAAGGCATCACCGATCGTGGCGCCTGCCGCCTGTGCATGGTCGAGGTCGCCGGCTCACCGAAGCTGGCCGCCGCCTGCATGACCAAGATCGCCGAGGGCATGGATATCACCGCGCACTCGGACAAGCTGCTCGAGTATCGGCAGTCGATCACCGAGATGATGTTCATGGAGCGCAACCACGTGTGCGCCGTGTGCGTCGCCAACAACCACTGCGAACTGCAGGACATGGCCGATGAGCTTGGTATCAAGCACTTCGACCTGCCCCGTATCAACCCTGATGTCGATATCGACGCCAGCCACAAGTTCTTCGCCATCGATCACAACCGCTGCATCCTGTGCCTCCGCTGCGTGCGCGTCTGCGACGAGATCGAGGGCGCACACACCTGGGACGTCATGCACCGCGGTCTCGAGACCCGCGTCCAGACGGACATGGGGTCGCCTTGGGGCGAATCCACCACTTGCACCAGCTGTGGCAAGTGCGTTCAGGTCTGTCCCACTGGCGCGCTCTTCGAGAAGGGCCGTCCGGTCGCAGCTGGTAGCAAGGATCGCCGCCCGTTCCTGCCGTGGCTCAAGGTGGTCCGAGAGGAGCGCGGTCTATGAGCAAGCCAAGTGTCGCCACCGTCTGGCTGGACGGATGTTCGGGATGCCACATGTCGATGATCGACATGGATGAGCGCATCCTCGACATCTTCAGCCGGGCGGACCTCGTCTACAGCCCGTTGGTCGACTGGAAGGACTATCCCGAGCATGTCGACGTCTGCCTCGTAGAGGGAGCGGTCTCGAGCGAGGACGACCTGCACAAGGCCAAGATGGTCCGCGAGCACACCACCACCATCATCGCCTTCGGCGACTGCGCGGTGACATCCAACGTGCCGGGTATGCGCAACCCCATGGGACCGGAGCCGCTGCTCGATCTCGCCTACCGCGAGAACGTGACGGTCAATCCGCAGATCCCGATCGAGATCGTGCCGGCCCTGCTGCCCAAGGCGATCCCCGTGCACAAGGTCATCGATGTCGATGTCTTCCTGCCCGGTTGCCCGCCGTCTGCCGACCTCATCTACACGTTGCTCGATGACCTATTCGCCGGTCGCGTCCCCGAGGCGGCCGGATCCCGGTTCGGTCGATAAGGGAGCCCCCAACCATGAGTCGAACCATCACCATCGATCCGGTCACCCGGATCGAAGGCCACATGCGCTGCGAAGTGAATATTAACGATCAGAATGTGATCACC
>CAYZDQ010000153.1:0-3979 GCA_964476955.1 uncultured Anaerolineaceae bacterium | reverse complement strand
ATCGAGGGCCACTCCAAGATCACCATCCAGCTCGATGAGCAGGGTGAGGTCACGGACGCCCACTTCCACGTCACGCAGTTCCGCGGCTTCGAGCGCATCGTCAAGGGCCGCCCGGTCCACGAGATGCCCGCGATCATGGCGCGCATCTGCGGCATCTGCCCGGTCAGCCACCTGGTGGCCTCGGCCAAGGCGGTCGACGACATCCTGGCCGTCGACCCGCCGCCCGCCGGTGCCGACCTGCGGCGCCTCATCAACCTGGGCCAGATCGTCCAGTCCAACGCGCTGTCGTTCTTCCACCTCTCGTCGCCGGACTTGCTCTTCGGTTTCGATGCCGATCCTTCCAAGCGGCACATCATCGCCCTCGCCGGCGAGAATCCGCAGCTGGCCACGGACGGCATCAAGCTGCGCAAGTGGGGCCAGCAGATCATCGAGCTCCTCGGTGGCAAGCGCATCCACCCCGGTGGCGTCATCCCCGGCGGCGTGGCCGACCCGCTGACCGAGGAAGTCCGCGACCAGATCCTGGCCGGTGTGCCGGAGGCCATCGCCCAGACCGAGCGTGCCATCGCCTGGTACAAGAGCGACATGCAGAAATGGGAGGAGGCTGCTTCGACCTTCGGCAACTTCCGCTCCGCGTTCATGGGCCTCGTCGACGAGAAGGGCAATGTCGACCACTACGGTGGCGACCTGCGCATCGTCGATGCCGACGGATCCGCACTCGTGGACCGTCTGGATCCGCGCCAGTTCAACGACTACATCGGTGAGGCCGTCGAGCCCTGGTCCTACCTCAAGTCCACGTACTACAAGCCGATGGGCTATCCCGACGGCATCTACCGCGTCGGCCCGCTGGCGCGACTGAATGTGGCCGAGGCAACCGGTACCCCCCGTGCGGACGAGGAGCTGCAGAAGTTCCGCTGGCGCGTGGGTCGGGTCGCGGGCTCGTCCTTCCACTACCACTACGCACGACTGATCGACATCCTCCATTGCATCGAGAAGATCGAGCAGCTCCTGCGCGGCCCGGACATCATGTCCACGCACGTCACGGCCACCGCGGGCATCAACCGCAACGAGGGCATCGGTGTCTCCGAGGCCCCTCGCGGCACGCTGATGCACCACTACAAGGTCGATGACGACGGCCTCGTCGAGTGGGCCAACCTGGTCATCGCCACCGGCCACAACAACATGGCCATGAACCGTTCGGTGCAGCAGGTGGCACGCCACTACGTCAAGGGCGACAAGATCGAGGAGCCGATGCTCAACCGGGTCGAGGCGGTCATCCGCTGCTACGACCCCTGCCTCTCGTGCTCGACCCATAGCCTCGGCGACATGGCGCTGGACATCCAGCTGCTCTCGTCTGAAGGGGAGATCGTCGACCGTGTCAAGCGGTAGCGAGCCAGCCGGATTGACTCCGATCCACAAGAGCGCCGCCCCCGAGGGAGGGAGCGGCGCTCTCTCGCGTCAGGTGCTGGTCATCGGCTTCGGCAACACGCTGCGGCGTGACGATGGTGCCGGGGTCGTGGCCGCGCGCCTGCTCGCCGACGATCCACGCCTCGCGGGCGATGACGTGGAGATCCAGGAGCGCTACCAGCTGCTGCCGGAGATGGCGCTCGATCTCGCCGAGGCGTCGTTGGTGATCTTCGTCGACGCCGACGCGCGTGGCCTGCCGGGCTCGATCGAGATCCGCGAGATCGATCCCGAGACCGCCGCCCGCACGGACGCCGACGCACGCGGCGAGCCCGGTGCTTCCTCTCACCATGTCGGTGGCGGCGAGCTGGTAGCCCTCGCCGCGACCCTGACCGGTCGCGCCCCGCGGGCGGTGGCCATCGGCATCGGCGTGGCCGACCTCGAGCTGGGGGAGGGGCTGAGTCCGCCGGTGGAGACGGCCCTGCCGAAGGTCGTGGAGATCGTCGTCGATCTCGTGGCAGAGCACCGCGCCGGCTAGTACCAGGCTTCGCGCAGGGCGGTCTCGACGAAGGCTTCGACGTTCTCCATGGGCGTGCCGTACTCGAGGAAGTCGGCGTTCTGGAGGATGAAGCGCCCGCCGGGCTTGCCCGCGCGCATGGCCGCTTCGGTGGCACGGCGGACGTCGTCGACGCTGCCCTTCTGGATGACGTCCACCTGGTCCACACCGCCGATGATCACGTAGTCCTCGTCCACCAGGCGCACGGCCTCCTCCAGGTCCGCGTCGCCCAGCTTGGGCGGCGGCGAGAATGGCTCCACGGCCGCGACGCCCAGGCCCTTGTAGGCCTCCACCAGCGTCTGGATCTGCCCACAGTTGTGGTACGAGGCCGGGGTGCCGGCCTGTTGTGCCACGGCGATCTGCTGTCGCTCCCACTCGAGCACATGACCCTCGTAGTTGGGCCGGCCGATGAAGCCACCGGGCACGTTGCCGCCGACGAAGAGGATGTCCACGCCCGGCGCATCACAGGCGCGAGTGTAGTCATGCACGCGCTGCAGCGACACCTCCATCAGCCGCCGGTAGTACGCGGGGTCCTCGTAGAAGAGCGAGTAGAGCACGTCCTCGGTGGTCAGCAGTGAGGCCATGTTGAACGGCCCGTGCGGAGCCCACAGGCCGACCCAGCCGTCGTCACCGACGGCCTCGCGGACCGGCGCCACCGCGCGCGCCAGGCGTTCAGGGTAGTCGGGCAGCATGCGTGGCTCGTAGGCGGCCACCAGCTCCAGCTCCGTGCGGCTGTTCACGGGTTTCCTGGTGCAGGCGTACATCAGCGTGCCCGGGCGGATCTCGTCGATCGAGTACTCCTGCTCGAGCACGCCCTCGGGCGTTTGGATGACCGACGTGCGCAGCGTCGTGCGCCCCTCGATCTGCTCGGTCGTTTCCACCTGCCAGTCATCGGTCGAGCGGCTGACATCGAGCCCACCGAGCAGCATCCACTGGAACTCGCCGAGCGTGCCGAAGAGCAGGCGCGCCATGATGTCGACACCCAGCTCCCGCTGGAGCTCGACGGTCTTGAGTTGGATCTCGAGCGAGTCCCAGGGGTCGATGTCGGGATAGAGCTGGTTGATGAAGTGGCCCTGGTCCTGGATGAAGAGCGTGACCGGCACGCGGTCAGGCAGCTCGCCCCGGAAGACGGCCTCGAAGCGTTCCCGGCCGTTCATCGTGCCCTTCGTCATCTGCGGTTCCTTTCGATGCTGCGGCTGATGGTGGCCCAGGCCTCGAGACCGGTGCGGTGGGAGTCGCGCTGCACCGGCCTGACCTGGGCCGTGCCGTATTCGAGAGCGGTCGCGGCCGATGGATAGGTGGCCACGATCGCGCCTCGCGGCTCGAGCTGCCCGAAGAGGTCGTCGAAGTAGGCCTCGGGGTCGGTGGGGGTGTAGTCGCAGACCATGATCGCGGCGCGGTCGCCGATGATCCGCTGGGCCTCGAAGATCTGCTCGAACTCGCCCATGCACCAGACGTTGAGCCCGACCAGGCCGGGTGTGGCCAGGTAGTTCTCCAACTGGTGCCTGGCATTCCCACAGTAGTGGAGCGTGCCTCCGCCGAAGGCCTCGAAGACCCGCCCGTTGTAGGGCACCACGAACTCGCGATAGAGCTCGGGCGAGAGGACCGTGCTGTCATCGTCGCTGAGCCAGACACCGCCGAACCCCGGCGGGATCGCGATCATGTGTGGGAAGGCGCCACCGTCGAGCGGTGTGCCGGCGCGTCGCTTCTGCAGGCGGACCCAGTCGATGAGCGCGGTGGTGCAGAAGTCCATCAGCTCGTGCACAGCCGTTGGGTGCTCGAACATCCAGATACACAGGCGCTCGAGGCCGACGAGGTTGAGCGCGATGTTCAGCGGGCCCTGGTTGTCGGTGAAGCTGACCGGCAGCTCCGAGCCCGTACGGAAGTGGTCGATGCAGGCGAGGACGCGCGGCATCAGGCCGTCGCGCTCCGGGTCGGGCAGCTCGAGACGACCGACCGCGTCGGGGTCGTCGAGGACCGTCCCTTCCACGGCCGGCTCCTCGCCGCGCCCGAAGAGCACCC
>CAYZDQ010000152.1:0-5932 GCA_964476955.1 uncultured Anaerolineaceae bacterium | reverse complement strand
ACATGCCTGAGCTGCGCGTGGACGCGATGATCTTCGACATGGACGGAGTCGTCGTCGACTCCGGAGACGTCTATGCGAAGCACTGGCGACGGTGGGGTGAGCAGCACGGCATCGACTTCGATGCCGAGATCGCCCATGTCCACCCCGGCCGACCGCCGGCCGAGACCGTGCGCGCGGTAGCGCCGCACCTCGATGCCGAGGCCGAGTCGATCGCCTTCAACGCCGCGCTCGAGACCGACGACGGGGAGGACGCCATCACCGCCATGCCCGGCGCGAAGGCACTGCTGGCGAGCCTGCCGGCCGGGCGCTGGACCATCGCCACCAGCGCGTTCGGGCCCATCGCCCGCGAGTGGCTCACCCATGTGAGCCTGCCGGTGCCGGCCGAGCTGGTCAGCGTCGACGACGTCAAGCACGGCAAACCTGCGCCGGATCCCTACCTCGTGGCGGCCGAGCGGCTGGGCGTGGACCCTGCTCGCTGCCTGGTGGTGGAGGACGCACCCGCCGGGGTGCAGGCCGCCAAGAGTGCCGGGGCCACGGTGCTGGCGTTGGGCACCACCCACAGGCCCGAGGACCTGGGTCTGGCCGACCATCACACGGCCGGTCTGTGGACGGTCAGTGCCGCCCTTGACGGCGACGACATCGTGGTCAGCTGGGAGACGGCGCAGGACTGATCGCCGTGCGCAGGCGCAGCACGATGACGACCCCCAGCCCCACCAGCAGCAGCCCCATCGCGCCGAGGGGGGCATAGCCGAGGCTCGCGAGGATGAAGCCGGAGGCCAGGCTGGCGAGGGCCGAGCTGGCCCACACCAGCGAGTCGCTGAAACCCTCGGCTCGGGTGCGCTCGGCGTGCTCCACGCCGCTGACCAGCAGGGTGCTGCCGGCCACGAAGCCCAGGTTCCAGCCATAACCCAGCAGGAACAGCCCGACCAGCAGCAGCGGGCCGGCGTTCGGCGGCGCGGCGATGGCGAGGATCGCTGCCGCAGCCAGGATCGCGGCCGCGGCGAGGATGGAGGGCACCGTCCCGAAACGGCCAACCAGGCGTCCCGAGAGCGGCGACAGCGCGAACATGCCCAGGGTGTGCGCGCTGATGACGAAGCCGATCGCGTCCAGGCCGTGCCCGTGGTCATCCATGTGCACCGGCGTCATGGTCATGATGCCGACCATCACCACCTGGCCCACGACCATGGCCACCACGGCCACCGCCACGCGAGGTCGCAGCAGGATCCGTCGCATCGGCTCGCCGTCGGTGTCCCCGGGCTCGATGCGCGACGACGAGTCTGCCAGCTGATACGGGTCCGGGCGCAGCCACACGAACAGCATCACCGCGGCGACCGCCATCAGGCCCGCCGCGAGCACGAAGGGACCGGCCAGCTCGGCCAGGCCCAGCCCCTCGCCAAGGGCGGCCGCCGGGGACACGAGATTGGGGCCCACGATGGCCCCGACGGTCGAGCCCCACACGACCAGGCCGATGACCCAGCCGCGCCGCATCGGTGGCGCCATGTCGGCAGCGGCATAGCGCGAGAGCTGCCCCGAGGCGTTGCCCATGCCGAAGAGGAGGGCACCCAAGAGCAGCAGGGCGAAAGAGCCCTGGAGTACCGCCCAGGCCGTGATCAGCGCCCCGAACGCGGCGATGGCAAGGCCCAGCACGAGCCCGAAGCGGCGTCCCCGTCGCACCATCAGCGCGGCCAGCAGGGAGGTACCCAGCGCGGTCCCCACGATGGCCGTGGTGTTGGGCGCGCCCGCGAGCGTGGCGTCGTCGAGCATCTCGCGGCCGGCGATCACGGCCACCGTGACCGCGGCGATGTTGGCGATCGAGCCGAGGGCGACGGCCGTGATCAGCAGACGCGTCGAACGACGGCGCGCCCGTTCGAGCGCGTCGGCGCTGAGCTGGTCCCCCGGCGTGGCCCCGGGGATCACGCCACGCCGGTGTTGGGCACTACTTCAGGTACTCGCGGGCGATGTCGCGCTTGAGGAAACGCCCAGCCCCAGCCTGGCCCTTCCACTCGCCGTCCTCCACGATGACGCTGCCGCGCGAGAGCACGACCTCGCTGGCGCCCTGCACCTCCATGCCCTCGTAGCAGCTGTAGTCCACGTTCATGTGGTGCGTCTCGGCGCTGAGGACATGCTTCTTCTGGGGGTCGTAGATGACGAGGTCGGCGTCGTAGCCCGGGGCCACCGCGCCCTTGCGGCCGGCCAGGCCGAAGATGCGCGCGGCAGCGGTGGAGGTGATCTCCACCCAGCGCTCCTTGCTGTAGCGGCCGTTGACCACGCCCTGGAACATCAGGTCCATGCGCTCCTCGACACCGGGCAGGCCGTTGGGGATCTTGCGGAAGTCGCCCACGCCCAGGTCCTTCTGACCCACGAAGTCGAAGGGGCAATGGTCGGTGCCGACGGCCTGCAGGTCATCCTTGACCAGGCCGCGCCAGAGGTCCTCCTGGTGGTCCGCCGGGCGCAGCGGTGGGCTGCACACGAACTTGGCACCCTCGAAGCCATTGCGCATGTCCTCGAGCGAGAGGAACAGATACTGCGGGCAGGTCTCGGCGAAGACCATGGCTCCGCGATCGCGGCCCTTGACCACTTCCTCGAGTGCGTCGCGCGAGCTGAGGTGCACGATGTAGACAGGCACCTCGGCGGCCTCGGCGAAGCGGATGACGCGGTTGACGCACTCGCCCTCGAAGACCGGCATGCGGGAGACGCCGTGGTAGTAGGGATCGGTGTTGCCGGCCTCGGCGTTGGCGTTGGCCACGATGTCGATGGCCACGCCGTTCTCGGCGTGCATCAGGATGAGCCCGCCGTTCTCGGCGGTCTGGCGCAGGGCCCGGAAGATGGCTCCGTCATCGGAGAGGAAGACGCCGGGATAGGCCGTGAAGAGCTTGAAGTCGGTGATGCCCTCCGTGACCAGCTGGTCCATCTCCTTGAGCGTGTCGTCGTTGACGTCGCCCATGATCATGTGGAAGCCGTAGTCGATGCTGGCCTTGCCCTCGGCCTTGGCCATCCAGGTCTCGAGACCCGGGCGCAGCGCCTCACCCTTGGTCTGGACCGCGAAGTCGATGATGGTGGTGGTGCCACCGAAGGCTGCCGCACGCGTGCCGGTCTCGAAGTCGTCCTTCGAGAAGGCTCCGCCGAAGGGCAGGTCGAAGTGCGTGTGCGGGTCGATGCCGCCGGGGATGACCCAGCGTCCTTCCGCGTCGATGACCTTGTCCACCGCCAGCTCGGCCAACGCCCCGAGGACCTGGCCGGAGGTGCTGTCGTCACCGATGCGGCCGACCACGGCGATCTTCTCGTCCTCGATGAGCACGTCCGCCCGGTAGGAGCCGTCAGCGTTGACGATGGTGCCGTTGGTGATGAGCGTTCGCATCGGTCCCTCCATGGATCGGTCGTAGTCTCGGCATTCGAAGGCACAAGGGGGCGTGGCCAGTGGGGGCATGGTAGCCCTGCCGGGGAACCCGACGCTGGGCGAGCGCGGTTCTGTCTGGGGTACGAGTCGGTACCTTCGCACCGCGGGGGCCGACCCAGCCGGCCGATCGCCTACGACAGCCTGTCGTGTACCGTAGGCGCCGAGATGCCCAGACTCCCCGTGCGCCACCCTGTGGGTCGAGGCGCAGCCCTCCTCGCAGCCACGCTGCTGCTGACGTTGACGTCACCGACCACGCCGGCATCGGTCCAAGCCGGGGAGTCATCGGAGCAGGGTTGGCAGGCTCGCGCGGTGCGTAAGGTCGAGGTCAAGGCCCGTGACCGCGAGCTGGCCCGCAAGCTGCCCGCCGGCGCGAAGCTCGGATACCACCCTCGGACCGGACGCGTGCGCTTCATCAGCGGCACTCCGGCCAAACCGCTCTCCGGCGGTGTGGCCGCGGTGGCCGCCGGTGAGGGGCGCCTGACCAGGGCGCAGGCCAAGGGGCGCGCTCGCAGCTTCGTCGATCGCTACGGTGCGCTGTTCGGAACCCGCCGGCCGGCCAAGGAGCTGCGCGCGGCAGGGGTCAGCCGGCATCTGCCCCTGGCCTCGGGCGTGGGGCTCGCAGCAGAGGGGAAGGCGCCCAACGCGGTCGTGCGCTTCGACCAGCTGCGCGGTGGCGTGCCGGTCATGGGCGGGCAGATCGTGGTCCAGCTCAGCGGGGACGGTGAGGTGGTCTCGGCTGCCGGCGAGGTGCTGCCCTCGGCCGCGACAGCTACCACCCAGCCCCGGGTCTCGGTGAGCGCGGCGCGGGGAACTGCGGCGCTGTGGGTCGCACGTGAGACCGGCCGCTCCCGCTCGGCGCTGAGCACGACTTCGGAAGGGCTGGCGCACTACGACCCGCGCCTCATGGACGACCCGCTGCTCGAGGGCATCGGCACGCGCCTGGTCTGGCGCATCGAGACCTTCGCAGGGTCGAGCCTGACCGAGCCGGCCGATCGTCGGCTCGTCATCGTGGATGCGCGCAGCGGCGACGTGCTCACCACCATCGGCCGCATCGCCACCGCGGGGGAGGGGCCCAACCGGCGGGTCTGCGACAACCACAACGTGCCCGGTAAGGCCTGGATCTGCAGCGGTCCCTTTGCCCGGGTCGAGGGTCAGCCCTGGACCGGCAAGAAGGACGTGGATGCGGCCTACAAGCTGATGGGCGTGACCTACGACTTCTTCGCCGACCGCTTCGGTCGCGACGGCGTCGATGGCCAGGGCTCACGCATGAAGGCCACGGTCCGCTATTGCCCTCGATCGAGTTGTCCCTGGCGCAACGCCGAGTGGCGCTGGGGTTCGCAGCAGGCGACCTTCGGGAAGGGCTGGGCCAGGGCTGACGACATCGTGGGCCACGAGTACACGCACGGCGTGCTCGATGCCGAGACACCGCTGTTCTACCAGTACCAGTCGGGCGCCATCAACGAGTCGTACGCGGACGTCTTCGGGGAGCTCATCGACCTGGCCTACGCGGGCGGCAAGGACACCAGCTGGTCCAAGTGGAAGATCGGCGAGGACACGCCCATCGGCGTCTTCCGGGACATGCGCGACCCCCGGCGCCACGGGCATCCCGATCGCGTGCGCAGCTCGCGCTGGCACCTCGGCAGCTCGGACTACGGTGGCGTCCATCGCAACAACGGGGTCGGCAACAAGGCCGCCTACCTGACGTCCGCGGGCGGCACCTTCAACGGCCATGCCATCAAGGGCATCGGGCGCGAGCGCACGGGGCGCATCTGGTACCAGGCCCTGACCACGCGCCTGACGCCGGCCGCCAACTACGTGGATCTGGGCGATGCGCTCGTGGCCGCCTGCACCGACCTGGCCGGAAGCCAGGGGCTTCAGCTCAGCCACTGTGCCTCGGTGCGAGACGCGACCCGAGCCACGGAGATGCACCTCACGCCGCGCAAGCAGGCGCCTGCGTCCGCCCCGGTATGCGGCCCCGCCAAGCGTCCCATCGATCTCTTCCGTGATGACCTCGAGGACACCGGCTCCGGGACCTGGGCGGCGTCGCGCCTGACCGGCTCTCGCACCGCCTGGTACTGGCCCCAGAACCCCAACGACATCCCCGGCTGGGACGGGACCTGGACCTCCAGCGGGGTACGCAACTTCTTCGCGCCCGACCGGGGTTCACGCTCTGACGCGGTGATGCGCATGACCTCACCGGTGGAGCTGCCGGGTAGCGCCTTCCTGCGCTTCGAGCACGGCTACTCGCTCGACCGCGACGCGAAGCGCGCCTATGACGGTGCCCTCGTCGAGATCAAGGTCGATGATGGGCCCTGGCGGGGCGCGGGCGGGCACTTCACCCACGGCAAGTACAACGGCAACATCACCCGCGGCACCGGCAACCCCATCGCCGGCCGGCGCGCCTGGGTCGGCGACTCCCGTGGCTGGGCCGCGGCCCGGCTGGACCTGTCGGAGTTCGCGGGTTCGCGGATCAAGGTGCGCTTCCGCATGGCTTCGGACCGAAGCGTGGGCGCGCGTGGCTGGGACATCGACGAC
>CAYZDQ010000151.1:0-5991 GCA_964476955.1 uncultured Anaerolineaceae bacterium | reverse complement strand
GGGATGGCCGCGACCGCCAGCGACACGGCCACCAGAAACATCTCCTCCGCCGGCTCGCCCCGGGCCACACCCAGGCCGAAGACGACGGCGCAGATGAGGAGCGCGGCGATGGCCAGCCACTTGCCCAGCTGGCCCAGGCGCTTCTGCAGCGGCGTGGGTTCGTCCTCGCCCTCCTGCAGCAGCTCGGCGATACGGCCGATGGCCGTGCCCATGCCCGTCGAGACCACCAGCCCTCGCGCACGGCCCATGGTCACGGCGGTGCCGCTGAAGGCCATGTTGCGCTGGTCGGCCGGGGTCGCGGCACCAACGTCGGGCAGGGACTCGGTGATCTTGGCCACGGGCTCCGACTCACCCGTGAGCGGCGCTTCGTTGATCTTCAGGCCCGGCGCCTGGGTCAGGCGCATGTCGGCGGTGACGATGTCGCCCTGCTCCAGCAACACCACGTCGCCCGGCACGACCTCTGCGGCGGGCACCAGCCGCACCTCGCCGTCTCGCACCACGCGCGCCTGTGGCGAGGACATCTGCTTGAGCGCATCCATGGCCTGCCCGGCGCGGTACTCCTGCACGAAGCCGACCACGCCGTTGAAGACCACGATGGCGAGGATCACGGCCGTGTCCTTGGTGTGGCCGATGAACAGCGTCACGGCCGCGGCCGCGATGAGCACCAGGATCATGGGGCTGGTGAACTGGTCCACCAGCAGCATCCACGTGGGCCGCTGCTTCTTCTCGACCAGCTCGTTGCGACCGAACTCGGTCAGGCGGGCGTCGGCAGTGGCCTCAGCCAGGCCGGTCTCGGCCGAGCTCTCCAGCGCAGAGGCGACCGCATCCACCTCCACACGCCAGGGCTCGATGCGCTCGGCGGCGGTAGGCGCGGTCGTCAGGTCGCTGGCTGCCATCTCCCCCTCCTCTACCTAGGCTGCGGAGTTGAAGATCATGTACATCAGCACGAAGTAGACGAGCAGGGTCATGCCCGAGCCTGGCTCCAGCTTGAGCGAGCGCGTGCGGGCGCCGTGGATGATGCCGGCCAGCACGAGCGACATGAGCAGGATGGCGCTGACGCCGACGAAGGCCTGGATGAGGTGGACGTCGGCGAGGATGGGTCCATCGAGGTAGGCCAGGTCGGTGAAGAAGATGATGGCCATGTTGAAGGCGTTGCTACCCAGCAGGGAGCCGACGGCCAGGTCGAAGGCGCCGATACGCACGGCGGCGACGGCGGTGGCCAGTTCCGGCAGCGATGTCGAGAAGGCCAGGAACGAGGCGCCCACGAAGGACTCGCCGAGGTTGGCCTCGCGGGCGATGCCGTCGGCGGCGTCCACGAGGATCGGCGCCGAAACGAGGATGATGAGCGCTGCAGCCCCGAACTTGGCCAGGTCCCAGCGGATCGAGTGCAGGATGGCCGAGCGGCTGGTGGCCTCGGCGCCGCTGAGGTGCTCGTGCTTGGCGTCCTCGGCGCTGACCTGCTCGTGGCTGACCTCGCCAGTGGGCACGGCCGGGACGGATGAGCGATGGGTCCAGGCGATGAGGCTGATGAAGCCGATGAAGATGATGATCGACTCGATACCGACCCAGCCGATGGCGATCCCGACCGGCTGCAGCACAGCCAGCACAGCGATGGCGGTGAGCGAGATAGCCACGGCCGCAGTCCGCGCGTGGCCCGAACCGACGCGGTGCCAGACCTGCCCCCGCCAGGCCAGATCGACGAGGGCCAGCAGGGCCATGTTGGCCATGTTGCTGCCGAACAGGTTGCCGATGGCGAGATCCGGGGAGTCCTCCGCCACGACTGCGCTGACGGCCACGGCGATCTCCGGCAGGGACGTGGCCGCGGCCACCAGGACCATGCCGATGAGCAGGCCGCCGAGGCCGGTGATGTCGGCGATGCGGTCGCCGGACTTGG
Organism: uncultured Anaerolineaceae bacterium; assembly: GCA_964476955.1. Taxonomy (GTDB): domain Bacteria; phylum Chloroflexota; class Limnocylindria; order Limnocylindrales; family CSP1-4; genus JAFMJV01. The sequence continues at coordinate 4,097 of CAYZDQ010000151.1, read as the reverse complement.
CCAGCATCACGCCCGCGCCGATGATGACGGCCGACATGACGGCGAAGACCGCGAGGTAGAAGAGGAGGTCGGTGTTCAACGGTGCTCCATGGAGCAGCGACGACGTGGGCTCGGCATCGGCTGCGACCTGAATCGTATGCGATGCGCAGACCGGGCGGATTCAGCGTGCCCAAGCGGGTATGGGCAGGCGTGGCAGAATCCCCGCACCACGCCGCGGCGCCGGGTCGGTCGACCCACGACGCGCCCGTCGACCGGAGAAGGAGAGCCCTGATGGATCTGCTGCGTTTCCTCGCCCCCAAGCGGAGCGCCCATGCTCACTGCGACATCCCCTGTGGCGTCTACGATCCCGAGCAGGCCCGCATCGAGGCGGAGTCGTGCCATCGCATCATCGAGCGCTACCACGCCAGCGATGACGAGGTCTTCAGGGCCCGCTGCATCGTGGTCAAGGAAGAGCGCGCGGACCTGGTGAAGCACCACATCGACGTGCTTTGGCACGACTACTTCAAGCCCGAGCACGTGGAGCAGTATCCCGACCTCCACGACGTCTGCTGGAAGGCCTCCAAGGCGGCCTCGGCGGTCAAGCAGGGTGTGGACCTCGATGCAGCCAAGAACCTGCTCGCGCTCATCGACCAGGTCGACGAGATGTGGAAGGGCAGCGGCGGCCCCGGCAAGACCCGCATGTAGCTCGCTCCCTCGAACCGAACGACGACCCGCTCGGGACCACCTGGGCGGGTCGTCCTGATTCGGAGGCCGAACTGACCGATGCTCCGTCGACTGGTTCGTTCCTGGGGCGCCCGCGTGGCGATCGAGGGCGACTCCATGCGCCCGTCTCTCGAGCCCGGTGACTGGCTGCTGGTCGATCCCGAGGCCTACGCCTCGGTCGCGCCAGCGGTGGGTGAGCTCGTGCTCGTGCCCGACCCGCGGGTGCCCTCTCGCCTGCTGGTCAAGCGCGTGGCCGAGGTCCACGACGGCGGACGCGCGCTCATCGTCAAGGGCGACGCCCAGGACGCATCCACTGACTCACGAGCGTTCGGGTCGGTCGACACCTCGGCGGTCGAAGGCCGACCCTGGTTCCGCTACTGGCCGCCAACGGGAGTCGGCCGCATCAGCTAGGGACGAGGACGCTACTCGCTCCTGGGGTCCGGACTCTGGCGCGGCCAGCGCATGCGCCCGAACGTCTGCCCGGCGCGCCGTTGGTACATCAACCCGCCGGCGAGATGAGCCACGAGCAGGACGATCATGCCCAAGGCGAAGATGAAGTGGGCGTTGCGGAAGATGAGTCCGCCATCGACGTCCGCCGAATCCACCGCGGGACTGATCGGCGTGATGCCGCTGCCGATGAGCAAGAGGATGCCGCTCACGGCCGTGATGACGGCCCCGAGCACCAGCAGGTAGTGGACCCACTTGAACGTCGACGCTTCGGCCGCCGGCATGTCCAGCGGGTCTGGTCGGCGACCACGCCTGGCCCACCACACGCGAACCACAGAGAGGATGACGACCAGGTAGCCGAGCGTGACGTGTAACTGGTAGATGGCGGTCTTGAAGTCGCCGACCTCGAGCTTCGTCATCGAGAGGCCTTGCAGCAACAAGACGATGATGAGGATGGCGCTGACCCAGTGAAGGGTCGCCGAACCACGGCCGTACTGTCGCGGCGATCCCTCCGGGGGGCGCTGGGCTTCGCTCGCCATGTGCTGCACCTTAGGCCCGTCTGTCAAGCGTGGCCAGCACCGCCGGGCTAAGGGCTACTCGCCGTCACTGCGGCGCTTGGCCACTTCCGCCTCGTACGCCTTGCGGGCGCGCCAGGCTTCGCCCATGCCCTTGGTCATCTCCGGCGGCGCTGCTTCGAGCGGCACCACCAGGTCGCCCTCCACCGGCCACTCGGTGAGCAGCTCAGGGTGGTAGCCCTCCGGGTAGTACTCCTCAGGTGGGATCTCGGAGTCGCGGATGCCCTGGTTCTGGATCTCCTCCCGACTGGTCGGGCGGGTGCGGGACCACCAGCTGCCCGTCGTCGAAGTCGAACTGCGGCGCCCTGTTGTTGGGGTAGTCGGGCAGGATGCCCTCACGCACCCAGATCTTGTCCTCGGTCACGTTGACCACGATGCCGTCGGGCGCACCGAAGTGGAAGGGCCCATCCCAGTGATGCCGGATCTCCGCCACCGTCTCTTCGTTGAGGTAGGGATCGAAGTCCATGTGCGTGGTCATCAGGATGCGCGGCTGGATCTGCTTGGCCACATAGCCCGCGGCGTAGCCCGGCGTGTGATGCGTGTCGATGGTGTAACGACCCAGGAAGGGCGGCACGCCGGCCACGCCGGAGCTGATGCTCATGAGCTCGGCCTGGGTCTCGGTGATGTAGACGTCGCAGCCCTTGGCGTATTCGATGTCGCGGGCGTTGGGCCGGCCATCGCCGGTCCAGACCACGGATCGACCGTTCCAGTCGAGCCGGTAGCCACTCGCGCCGTCCTTGGCATGCGAGCGCTGCCAGTGGATGACGCGCACGCCGTTCTCGTCGTAGATGACGCCCCCGTCGTCGGCGTAGTCGAACTCGTTGACCTCGATGTCGTGACCCTGACCCACCGGGAAGACACTGAAGGCATCACGATGCCAGCCCAGCATCATCTTCATGCCCTCGACCATCGTGCCCAGACCGTATTCGGGCGTGCGCCCGGACGGGCCGAAGACCCGCAGCGGTTTGTGCCAGCGGCCACTCCAGCCGCCGAACATGTAGAGATACGGCAGTGAGCCGAAGTGGTCCACGTGCAGGTGCGTGATGAAGACCTTGTCCAGCTCGTTGAGCGAGAAGCCGCCCGCGAGGTAGTTGGCGACGGCCCCCTCGCCCATATCGAAGACGAAGTTATCACCGTTGCCCAGCTGCACGAACACGGACGTATTCATCTGGCCCGGGCGGATCATCGGCGAGGTGCCCATGAAGATGATGCGCATCTCGTCCGGTAGGACGGTCTCGGTGCGGGGGGAACCAGTTGGCCGACGATTTCAGACCGGGCGTGGGCGCGATGCCCTCGAAGAGCAGGCCCTCCTTCCAGCGTCCCAGCGGCACGCCGCCGGTGAGGGCTCGCTGGATCTCCTCGCGACTGGAGGGCTGGCGCTTCTTCTCGTCAGTCATGAGGTCCTCCTGGTGGATGGTCGGTCGGTCAGCTGATGAGCTCGCCCATGACGGCGATATGGTCGAGATCCTGGGGCAGGAAGTCCTGGAAGAGCAGGCGGTCGGCGCCGGTGTCAGCGTACTCGGCGATGCGGGCCCGGGCCTCCTCCGGCGTCCCGGCGATCCAGCGATCCTTGCGCTCCTCGAGCCACTCCTCGGCGCCGTCGACATCGCCACCAAAGATGGCCACCTGGCGCTCGCGGCGGGCAGCCAGCTCCGACTGGTCACGGCCGACCAGCACACCGGCCATGACCGATCGACTCAGCGACGCCGGATCGCGGCCCAGCTTCTCGCAGGCGGTATCGAGCCTGGCCATGATCTCGCGCACCTCGGCCGGGTTGGACGAGCTGATGTTGTACTCGTCCGCGAACTGGGCGCCGAGGCGTACCGAGCGAGGCCGGCCCACGCCGCCGACGATGAGGTTGGGACGCGGACCGCGTGGGCGGAAGATGGCGTTGCGCACCTGATAGTGCTCGCCCTCGTACGACCAGCCGTCGGGCTCGTCCCACAGGCCGCGCAGGATGGCCAGCTCCTCTTCCATGCGATCGACCCGCTCGACCGTCCCCGGGTAGGGGATGCCCAGAGCCGCGTGCTCGTCCTCGTTCCAGCCGGCGCCGACGCCCATCTCCACGCCATCGTCGCCGGCCATCTCCGCGACCGTGGCCACGACCTTGGCGAACGAGCCCGGGATTCGGAAGGTCACAGGCGAGACCATCGAGCCCACGCCGATGCCGTCGGTGTCACGCACGAGCCCAGCCAGGGTGGTCCAGCAGTCGGTGGCCGGCAGGCCTTCCTCACCGGGGAAGCTGGAGTAGTGATCCGAGCGGAAGTACGTCTCGAAACCAGCCGCCTTGGCCGCGTTCGCGGCATCGACGATGTCCTGGTAGCTGTAGCCCTGCTGGGGCTCGGTCATGAGTGCGTAGCGCATGCAGTCTCC
>CAYZDQ010000150.1:0-6015 GCA_964476955.1 uncultured Anaerolineaceae bacterium | reverse complement strand
GTGGCAGACTGGATCCCACTCGCTGAAGCGACGCGCATCTTGGGAGTGTCTGCCTCAACGGTTCGCCGATGGGCCGATGCCGGGATGGTGCGCACGTTCGTGACCCCTGGCGGCCATCGGCGTTTCTCTCGCGCGGGCCTGAACGCCATCCTGCCCGATCGTCCGACGGGGCATCCATCGCTCGCCGATCTGGGTGAGACTCCCGATCGCATGGCACACGGCTATCGACAGGCCACGAGCTGGGGGCTGACCGACATCCCCTTCGTCGAGGGGCTCGATGAAGAGCTCCGTGACCGCAGCCGCAAGCTGGGACGAGCGATCGTCACCGCACTGGTGAGCGCACTCGACCCCGAAGACGAGGAAGAACGCAGCAGGCTCATGGCCGAAGCCGGGGAGGCCTGTGCCGAGTACGGGCGCATCGCCGGCCACGAAGGACTCGAGAGCGCGACCACGGCCGAGCTGTTCCTGCGCTTCCGCCGGCCGTTCCTCGACGAGCTGGGCGCCCTGGCACGTCGCCGCGAGCTGGACGCGATCGCCACCTCGTCGCTCATGGCGGACGCCAACTCCGCGCTCGACGATCTGCTGATGGCGACGCTGCGCGGCCGTGAGGAGACGCGGTGACGGGGCAAACCCGGATCTCGGCGCTGGTGGCGCTGGCCGCCCACGCCCGAGACGTCGCGAGCGAGGAACGCGAGGACTTCGCGGCTGCGGCAACGCCGCTCGCGGGCGATCCGCGTGTCCTGCTGGTCCGCACCTGCCACAGGGCCGAGGTCTACGCCGTGCTCGAGCCCGGCCCGGACGGCGCACCGCTGGTCCTGCCGCGACTCCCAGCCGGGGGCCGCAAGCTCGAGGGGATGGAGACGGTTCGCCACGCGTTCGCCACGGCCGCGGGCCTCGACTCCACGGTCGTCGGCGAGGACCAGGTGCTCCATCAGCTGCGCGACTCGGTGGCGCAGCGCCACAGGATGGGCACGGGCGGGTCCGGTCTGCACCCGATCATCCTCCGCCTGATGGAGACGGCGCTCCACCTGGGCCGCGAGGCACGCGCCCGGCGCGCGGGTCCCCCGCGCTCGCTGGGTGATGTGGCACTCGACGAGATGGCATCCGCGATCGGCTCGCTCGCCGGCCGCCGCCTGCTGGTCGTCGGCGCTGGACGTATGGCCCGGCTGGTGACGGCTGCCGCGACGCGGCGGGGCGCACAGGTCTTCATCACCAACCGCGAGATGGAACATGCGGCTGTCCTCGCACATGGATTCGACGTCGACACGGTCGCGCTGGGAGCGGACGACCCGCTGCCGGAGGTCCATGGCGTCGCCTGTGCCATCGCCGGGGCCTGGGCGCTCAGCCACGGACAGCGAGCCGAGCTGATCGAGCGCGACGTGCCCGTGGTCGACCTGTCCTCCCCGCCGGCGCTTGATCGGGAGCTGCGCGAATCGCTCGCTGATCGCTACGTGTCCGTCGACGAGCTGGCTCGAGGCCCGCAGGACGCGGCGCGAGCGCGCGAGCACCAGCGGCTGCGTCGAGTCCTCGACGAGGCGGAGCAGGACTTCACCCGCTGGCTCCAGACGCGCCACATCGCCCCGACCATCGAGGCCATCAGCGCGCGTGCCGAACAGCATCGGCGCGATGAGCTCGAACGCCTCTTTCGACGTGCCGACCTGGCCGACCACGAGCGAGAGCTTGTGGAGCAGATGAGTCGTCGGCTGGTGGCGGGACTCATCCACCGACCGATCGCGACCCTGCGCGAGGATGAGGACGGCAAGCTCGACCGTGCCGCTCGGGCGCTCTTCGCGCTGTGATGATCGCGAGAGGAGCGAGAGCGCGCAAGTTGCGCATCGGGACTCGCGGCAGCACGCTCGCTCGCGTCCAGGCGCGGTGGGTCGGAGAGCGTCTGGCGCAGCACGGCGTCGACAGCGAGCCCGTGATCATCCGCACCGAGGGCGACGACCGCCCCAGCGAGACCGCCTGGGGCGAGGGGGCCTTCGTGGGCCGCATCGTCGAAGCCCTCCTGCGGGAGGAGGTCGACCTCGCCGTGCACAGCGCAAAGGACGTACCCACCGATGAGCACCCCGACCTCGTCATCGCCGCCTACCCGGCACGCGAGGATGCCCGTGACGCGCTGGCCTGCCGCGAGCGCGGCCTCACCCTCGAGACGCTACCGCACGGGGCGCGCGTGGGCACCGACAGCCCCCGCCGCCGGGCCTTCCTGCACGCGCTGCGACCGGACCTCGAGTTGCATCCGCTCCACGGCAACGTCGACACCCGGCTGCGCAAGCTGGACGCTGGCGAGACCGATGCGCTGGTCCTCGCCGTGGCCGGGCTTACCCGCCTCGGCCGGAGCGATCGGGTCGACCAGATCCTGCCGTTCGACTCGGTAGCACCAGCACCCGGCCAGGGCGCCCTCGCGGTCCAGGTCCGTGCGGCCGATCAGGATGCTCAGGCCCTAGTGGCGCCGCTCGACGATGCCGCTACGCGTACCGCGGTCGAGGCCGAACGCACGCTGCTCAACGCGACCGGCGGCGGCTGCCGCTCGCCCATCGGTGCCTTCGGCACGGCCGATGCCGAGGAGCTGGAGCTGGTGGCCGCAGCGGAGCGCACCTTCACTCCTGCCGTCGATGCACCCATCGCACTCGAGCGCGTGGCCTGGGTGCGAGGACGAGCCCGGCCGGAACGACGACGGGAGCTTGCCGCCGTGCTCGCGTCCCGAATCGTGGCATCGCGCCGACGCCCCCGGGCGCTGGTCGCGCGCGCAGCCTCCCAGGCTCACGCACTACTGGACGCCCTCGATGCGCATGGCGTGGACGCGGTCAACGTTCCGACCATCGAGATCGAGTCTGCACCCGCCGGCGGACCGCTCGACGCCGCTCTCGCTGACCTTCCGCAGGGTGCCTGGATCGCGGTCTCCAGCGCGAATGCCGCGCGCGCCATCCTGGACGCGCTTGCCCGGCTCAGGCTGCGCCCGAGGCGGTTCGCCTGGGCCGCGGTCGGGCACACGACCGCCGCCGCGTTGCGCCATGGCGGCGTGGACGAGGTATTCGTGCCAGGCACCGCCACCGGCTGGGCGCTTGCCGAGGAGCTGCCATTGGCGCCGGGCCAGGCGGTGCTGCTGCCCCAGCCTGATGCCGCCGACAGGTCGCTCGCCGCGGCGCTCGACGATCGCGGGGCCGATACGCGCCGGGTCCTGGCCTACCGCACGATCGAAGCGCCACCAGCTTCGCGCTTGCTCCTTGTGCAGGCGCTTGAGGACGGACCCGTGGACGCCGTCGTGCTCACCAGCGGTTCGACCGCACGCGGGTTGCTCCGACTGGGAAGCGCCACGTTGGGGGCGCGTCTGCGCGCCATTCCCGTCGTGGCCATCGGCGAGCCCACGGCGCGGACCGCCCGCGAGCTGGGTTACCGCACCGTCCTCGTCGCCCCCGCGCCGGCCGCCTCGGACCTTGCCGCCTTCACCGCCGAAGCACTCGGCGTCAACAACGGGCCATCAGCTCGAGAAGGAGCTTCATGAGCATCATCCCCGACAGCCAGATCGGGACAGAGTCTCGATCCGGCCTCCGCAGACCAGTCCGCCGGCTACGCCGCACACGCCGTAGCGAGGCTCTGCGCGCGGTGGTGCGGGAGACGCGCATCCATCCGCGCTCGCTGGTGGCGCCGATGTTCGTGATCCAGGGTTCGGGACGGCGAGAGGCCGTGTCTTCCATGCCCGGCGTCGATCGGGTCACCGCTGATGAAGCCGTGCGCGACGCGCACGATCTCGCGGAGCTCGGTGTCGGTGGCCTCATCCTCTTCGGGCTGCCGGAGGAGAAGGACGACGTAGGGACCGGCGGCTGGGTCGGGGACGGCGTCGTCCAGCATGCCCTGGGACAGCTGCGCCAGGCCGATACCGGCCTCGTGCTCATGGCGGACACCTGCCTCTGCGAATACACCGACCACGGGCACTGCGGTCCACTGCTGCCGGATGGCCAGGTCGACAATGACCGCACGCTCGAGCTCTACGCTCGCACGGCCGTCTCGCAAGCGCAGGCCGGCGCGGACATCGTCGCCCCCAGCGGCATGATGGACGGCCAGGTCGCGGCCATCCGCGAGGCCCTGGACGACTCCGGCGCGTCCGACACGGCCATCCTGGCCTACGCCGCCAAGACCGCATCGGCCTTCTACGGGCCCTTCCGCGATGCCGCCGACTCGGCACCGGCCTTCGGCGACCGGCGTGGCTACCAGATGGACCCGGCCAACGGCCGTGAGGCGATGCGCGAGATGGCTATCGACCTCGACGAAGGAGCGGACATGCTGCTGGTCAAACCGGCCCTGCCGTCACTGGACGTGCTGGCGTCGGCGCGGCAACGCTTCGATATCCCCATCGGTGCGTACCACGTGAGTGGCGAATACGCAGCCATCGAGGCCGCGGCCGCCAACGGCTGGCTCGACCGACGGCGCGCTCACACCGAGGCCGTTACCGCCATCCTGCGGGCAGGTGCCGGCTTCGTCATCACCTACGCTGCAGCCGACCTGGCGGCCTGGTCCCGTGAGGTCTGATCTGCTCGAGCGCCAGACCGACCTGCGCGATCGTGCCGCCGACCTCTTCCCCGGCGGCGTCAACAGCCCCGTGCGGGCCTTCCGCTCGGTCAACCGTCCGCCGCTCATCCTTGAGGCCGGGTCGGGCTCCCGCGTTCGGGACGCGGACGGTGAGTGGTATCTCGACTACATCGGCTCCTGGGGACCCGGCATCCTCGGCCATGCGGTTCCCGAGATCATCGAGGCCGTGCGCGAGGCCGCCCTCGATGGCATGGCGCTCGGCGCCACCAGCCCGCGTGAGGTGCAGCTCGGCGAGCGCATCCGTGCCGCGATGCCCTCGATGGAGCGGCTGCGGTTCGTGTCCTCAGGCACGGAGGCGGTGATGAGCGCGCTACGCGTGGCTCGCGGCGCCACCGGACGCAGCCTCGTGGTCAAGTTCGCTGGCGGCTATCACGGGCACGGTGATTCTCTGCTCGTGGAGGCTGGTTCGGGCCTGGCCACGCTAGCGATGCCGGGCTCGGCCGGCGTGACCGAGGCAACTGCCCACGACACCATCGTGGCACCGTTCAACGACAGCAAGGCCATGGCCGCCATCTTCGCCGCCCATCCGGGTCGCATCGCGGCCGTCATCGTGGAGCCCGTGGCGGCCAACGTCGGCGTCATCGCGCCGCAGCCAGGCTTCCTCGAGTCGCTGCGAGAGCAGACACGCGCCAACGGTGCGCTGCTCATCTTCGACGAGGTCATCACCGGCTTCCGGCTGGCGCGCGGCGGGGCCCAGGAGCGCTACGGGGTGACCCCGGATCTCACCACGCTCGGCAAGATCATCGGGGGCGGGATGCCCATCGGCGCCTACGGTGGCCGCGCCGACTTGATGGACCAGGTGGCGCCGACGGGCCCGGTCTACCAAGCCGGAACGCTCTCCGGACACCCGCTAGCGATGGCCGCCGGTTGCGCCGCGCTCGATCTGCTCACCGCGAACGTGTACGAACGGCTGGAGACCAGTGGCGCTGCGCTCGAGCACGGCCTCGGTCGGCTGATCGCCGCCAGCGGGAGGAAGGCGTCGATCTCACGCGTAGGGTCGCTGCTGACCCTCTTCTTCGGGGTCGACAAGCCAGTCGACAGCGCTGGGGCGCTGGCCGCGGACCGCGACGCGTACGCCCGCTTCTTCGGGGCCATGCTCGACGAGGGTGTGCTTCTGCCGCCGTCCGGCTTCGAGGCCTGGTTCGTCTCGGCCGCCCACACCGAGGCCGATGTCGAGGGGACGCTGGCCGCGGCCGGATCGGCGCTCGCCGCATGAGCTGCGAACCCCTGCCTCGGGACGATGCGCGGTTCCTGCGTGCAGTGCGGAGCCGGTCGGTAGACACCACCCCGGTGTGGTTCATGCGCCAGGCCGGACGGGCGCTGCCGGAGTACCGCGCCGTTCGCGAGCGAGCGTCGTTGCTTGAGATCACCCGTGATCCCGACCTCTGTGCGGAGGTCACGCTTCAGCCGGTGCGGCGGCTGGGG
>CAYZDQ010000149.1:0-6016 GCA_964476955.1 uncultured Anaerolineaceae bacterium | reverse complement strand
CTTTGGCGTGGAGCTTCTGGCTGGTGAGGCCCGCGGGATCGCCGCCGAGCTTGATGTCGGTGCCGCGCCCGGCCATGTTGGTGGCGATGGTGACGGCGCCGCTACGCCCGGCCTGGGCCACGATCGGCGCTTCCTTCTCGTGAAACTTGGCGTTGAGCACCTCGTGCTTGACCCCGCGCTTCTTCAGCGCCGCCCCCAGGTTCTCGCTCTTCTCCACCGAGGTCGTGCCCACGAGCACCGGCCGGCCGGCCTCCTGCTGCTCGGCGATCTCGTCGATGACCGCACCGAACTTGGCCTCCTCGTCGCGATAGACCAGGTCGGCGAAGTCGTCGCGGATCATGGGCAGGTGGGTGGGGACAGCCATCACCTGGAGCCCGTAGATCTTGTAGAACTCCTCCTGCTCGGTCATGGCCGTACCGGTCATGCCGGCGAGCTTGTCGTACAGGCGGAAGTAGTTCTGGAAGGTGACCGTGGCCATGGTCATCGACTCGCGCTGGACGCGCACGCCCTCCTTGGCCTCCACTGCCTGGTGCAGACCTTCCGACCAGCGGCGCCCGGGCATCTGGCGGCCAGTGAACTCGTCGACGATGACGATCTCGCCGTCCTTGACGATGTAGTCGCGATCGCGCTTGTACAGCGCGTGCGCCCTCAGCGACTGCTCGAAATGGCGCGGCAGGCGCGGGTCCGTCTCGACACCGTAGAGGTCGCGGATGTTGAGCATCTTCTCGATCTTGGCGATGCCCTCCTCGGTAGCCGAGACCGCGTGCTCCTTGAGGTCGATGAAGTAGTCGCCGCCCTCCTCGGCATCCTCTGGGCGCGCCTCGAGGCGCGGGACGAGGCGGGAGAAGACCTTGTACAGATCGCCCGATTCGCCCGCGGCACCGCTGATGATGAGCGGGGTGCGGGCCTCGTCGATGAGGATGTTGTCGACCTCGTCGACGATGCCGAAGAAGCGCCGGCGCTGGACGCGCTCGTTGAGCTCCTGGACCATGTTGTCGCGCAGATAGTCGAAGCCGAGCTCGTTGTTGGTGGCGTAGGTGACGTCCGCGTTGTAGGCTTCCGCCCGCTCGACCGGGCGCAGGTGCACGAGAGTCTCGTCGGAGGTCTTGTAGTCGGGATCGAAGAGGTAGGCCGTGTCGTGCTGGATGATGCCGACCGACAGACCGAGACCGTGGTAGATGGGGCCCATCCATTGAGGGTCACGCTTGGCCAGGTAGTCGTTTACCGTGACGATGTGGACGCCCCAGCCGGACATGGCGTTGAGCGCTGCCGCGAGGGGGGCGACGAGGGTCTTGCCCTCGCAGGTCTTCATCTCCGAGATCTTGCCCTGGTGGAGCACGACCGCACCGAGCAGCTGGACGTCGAACGGACGCATCTCCAGCTTGCGGCGGCTGACCTCGCGGGCTGCCGCGAAGACGTCGGGCAACACGCCGTCGAGCGCTGCCTGCATGCGTTCGAAGTCGGCCTTCTCGCGCTCGCGACGCAACTGGGCTCGAGTCTCGCTGTCGAGGCTGTGGATCTCCTCCTCGGAGGGATCCGAGGCGGGCGCGGTCGCACGGACCTCGTCTCGGACCTCGGCCATCTCGGCCCGGATCTGGTCGTCCGACAGGTCGGCGTAGTGCGATTCCAGCTCGTTGATCTGGTCGACGAGCGGCTGGAGTGGTCGCAGGTCGGATTCTTCGGAGGTCCCGACGAGGCGGGAGAGGAACTTACGCATGGATTTCGAAGTATAGGCGTCACGGGCCGTATACCCCGTGCGCGGGGCCGGCGCGCCGCCCCGGATGGCCGGTGCGGGGCGTTCCAGGGTGTGAACGATCGCGGAATCTTCGGACGACCCCTTGTGTGGAAACGTTTCCACTCGTACACTCGGGCGAAACGCCGGCGGCCACCCCGCCGGTGTGTTAATACGCGGCCGTTGCAAGGAACGTGCCCTGGCTAACGGACCGGAGGGAGAGACACATAAGTGAAGCCGTTTTCGGTTGAGCCCGAAGCCGAGATCGGCGATCCGTCGTTCACCGACCTGATCGCCTGCGAGCGTGACTGCCGCAACTGCAGCTACGCCGCCTGGCTGGACTGTGATGGCAACTGCGGCGAGTGTGTTCACAATGGGTACTGCCCGTGCGTGAACCCCGTGGTCGCCCGTAGCAAGACCGCACTCAAGATCATCGAGCTGCGCCCCCTGCTCCTGCAGGACCTGCGCTCTCGGCGCTAGAAGACCAGACCCCGACCGCCGATGGACCATGCCCTGATCCGTGACCTCGTGTCCCGCGTCCACTCGACCTCGGGGCGTCTTTGACCTAGCCGGCAAGGCCAGGGAGCTCGCGGCGCTCGATGAGCGCGCCTCCCAGCCCGAGTTCTGGAACGACTCACGCGAGGCCAAGCGCGTGCTGCGTGCGGCTGACGCCCTGCGCGGGGAGCTGGAGGCCTGGAACGGCCTCATCACCCGAGCCGACGACCTCGGCGAGCTGGCCGAGCTTGCGGCCGAGGAGGATGACGCAGGGCTCGAGGACGACGTGGCCTCGGAGTACGACGCGGTCGAGGCCGATTACGAGCGGATGCGCACGAGCCTGCTCTTCTCCGGCGACTACGACGACAGCGACGCCTTCATCAGCATCAGCGCCGGCGCCGGCGGCACCGAGGCCACCGACTGGGCGGAAATGCTGCTGCGCATGTACCTGCGCTGGTGTGAGCGCCGTGGCTACAAGACCGAGATCGTCGACCGCCTGGAAGGGGAGGAGACCGGCATCAAGAGCGCGACCGTGTCGGTCCAGGGCCACCGCGCCTACGGCTGGCTGCGTGCGGAGTCCGGCGTCCACCGCCTCGTGCGCATCAGCCCCTACGACTCCCAGTCACGGCGGCACACCACGTTCGTGCAGGTGGAGATCCTGCCGGAGGTGGAGGAGGCTGCGGAGATCGAGGAGGTCCCCGACGACGAGCTCAAGATCGACACCTACCGGGCCCAGGGTGCGGGCGGTCAGCACGTCAACAAGACCGACTCGGCAGTGCGCCTGACGCACATCCCTACCGGCATCGTGGCCCAGAGCCAGAACGAACGCTCCCAGCACCAGAACCGCGAGGCGGCCATGAAGATCCTGCGGGCGCGCCTGCTGGAGCGGCGCCTCGAGGAGCGCGAAGCCGAGATCCGCGAGCTCAAGGGCGAGCACGTCGAGGCCGGCTGGGGCAACCAGATCCGCTCCTACGTGCTGCACCCGTACCAGATGGTCAAGGATCACCGTACCGAACACGAGACCGGCAACACCACGGCCGTCCTCGATGGCGACCTCGACGCTTTCATGGTGGCCGAGCTGGAGCGCGTCGCTACCGAGCGGGAGGGTGGCACTGCCTGAGCTACGGGAGGCCAGGGCTACCGACATCCCGGCCATGCTGGAGGTGTTCTTCCGCGCGGTGGAGGACCTCGACACCAAGCGCGGGAAAGCGCTGCAACCGCGAAACGCGGCGCCGCTGGAGATGCACTTCGGCCACCTGCTCACGACCGACCCGCGCTCGTGCTACGTGGCAGACGACCACGGCCGAGTCATCGCCTTCGGCATCGTCATCCGCCGAGGGCAGGACGCCTTCCTCTCGTTCCTCTTCGTAGAGCCGACCTGGCAGAGCCGGCGCATCGGCCGGGCCGTGCTCGATGCCTGCATCGAAGGAGCCGGCGCTGGCGTCGAACGCGTCTCCACCTGCGCCGAGGCCGACCAACCGGTCTCCACTGGCCTCTACGCCAAGCTGGGCCTGGCCCCGCGCACGCCGATCTACCTGCTGCGCGGCGCGCTTTCTGACGATGGCCTGCCCGATCTGCCCATCGATGTCGTGCGCCAGCCGGTGACAGCGGAGGCCGTGGCCGCCTTCGACCGCGCGCTGGTCGGCTACGAACGCCCGCAAGACCACGCCTTCTGGGCACACGACCGTTTCGGGGCCCTGTTCCTCGACGGAGAGGGTGCCGTCCTGGGCTACGGCTACGCCCACCCCAGCGGCCGGATCGGACCGGTGGCCGCGGTCACGCCCGCTTATCTGCCCAGCTTCATCGGCAACCTCGTCCGCAGCACGCAGGTGCTGGAGGGTCGTCAGCTGGTGGTCCCCGGCCGCGCCATCGCGGCCCTGCAGCCGCTGCTGGACGCCGGCCTGCGCATCGACGGTACCCCCGCGGTCTACTGCTCCGAGGGCCCTGGGCCGGCCTTCGAGCGCTACATCCCCATGAGCTTCGCCCTGCTCTAGCCCCACACCACCGGAGAGACGATGTCGACACTGACCCTGCCCGACCCTTCCACCGAGATCGGCGCGGCCGTAGAGGTTGCGCTGGCCGCCTGTGACGAGGCCGACGCCATCAGCCTGGCTTCGTTCCGGGCGAACATCGCGATCGAGGCCAAGCCGGACGCCTCCTTCGTGACCGAGGCCGATACGGCCGTCGAACGCGCGATCCGCGAGCGCATCAGCGCGCGCTTCCCCGAGCACGGCCTGGTGGGCGAGGAGTATGGCGAGGAGCCGTCCGACAGCGGCCGGCGCTGGATCATCGACCCCATCGACGGCACCCACAACTACATGCGCGGCGTGCCCGTCTACGCCACCCTGCTGGCGCTCGAGATCGAGGGCCAGCTCGCGGTTGGCGCTGTCAGTGCCCCGGCGCTGCACCGGCGTTGGTTCAGCTGGGACGGCGGCGGTGCGTGGGCCGTCGATACCATGTCCGGTGGCTGGGACCCCGGGTCGGCGATGCCGCTGGCAGTCTCGGAGGTCGACGGGCCCGAAGAGGCGTCGGTCGTCTACTCCTCGTACCCCAGCATCGTCGAGTCCGGCTGGGCGCCCGGTTTCGGGCCGCTGCTGACCAAGGTCTGGCGCGACCGCGGTCTGGGCGACTTCTACGGCTACATGCTCGTCGCCGAGGGAGCGGCCGAGGTCATGGTCGAGGCCGAGCTCAAGCTCTGGGACCTGGCCGGACCGCGAGCGATCATGCAGCACGCAGGCGCGCGGGTCACCGACATCCGCGGCGGGGACGACATGCCAGCCCACGGCGTGCTGGCCACCAACGGCCGCCTGCACCAGACGGTCCTCGACGAGCTCGGACGCAGCTAGCACGACGAGGGGTCGAAACCGACCCCTGTGCTAGGCTCCGCCACCGATGAGCGACGCCGATTCCCGGGCCGTCGCCGGGCCGCCGCCAGGGACCCCGTGGCCCGATCAGGCACCTGCCCCAACGGCGCCTGGATCCGTGCAGCCCGGAGCACCCATGACCGGTCAGCCGCTGCTCCCGCCGGAGCAGCGGGACTCGGTGCGCCTCGAGGGTGTGAGCAAGACCTACGGCACCGGCAAGGAAGCGCTCATCGACGTCGACCTGACCATCCCGGAGGGTGACTTCATCTTCCTCGTGGGACCCTCCGGCGCGGGCAAGTCGACGCTCATCAAGTTGCTCGTGCGTGACGAGAAGGCCAGTCAGGGCAGCGTGGCGGTGGCCGGACACGACCTCGGGCGCATGAGGAAGAAAGAAGTACCGCTGCTCCGACGCAAGATCGGCATCGTCTTCCAGGACTTCCGCCTGCTGCCGCGCAAGACGGTCTACGAGAACGTGGCCTTCGCGCTGGAGGTGACCGGCACGCCCAAGCGGCTGGTGGATCCGGCCGTGGAACGTGCGCTCGCGTTGGTCGGGCTCACCGAGCAGGCCGAGCAGCGGCCGGACCAGTTGTCGGGCGGCGAGCAGCAGCGCACCGCCATCGCGCGGGCTATGGTCCATGACCCGCGCCTGATCATTGCCGACGAGCCTACCGGCAACCTCGACCCGCTCATCAGCTGGGAGATCATCCAGCTGCTGCTGCGCATCAACGAGATGGGCACGACCGTGCTCATGGCCACTCACGATGCCGAGGTCGTGACGGCCCTGCGCCGGCGCGTGGTCGCGCTCGAGGATGGCCGCGTGGTGCGCGACGAGGTCGGCGGCTACCACCGTGAGTACTAGAGCGCGTCGCTGATGCACTTCCTGCGCTTCTCCATCCGACAGGCCTTGCAGGGACTCTGGCGAAAC
>CAYZDQ010000148.1:0-6017 GCA_964476955.1 uncultured Anaerolineaceae bacterium | reverse complement strand
GTGATGGTGCCGCCCTCGACCTCGACCACCGGGATGCGCAGCGTGGTGGCATGCAACACCAGCTGATCGAGGGCCGCGCGGCGCTCGGGCACCACCAGCAGCCGCAGCGCCTCACGTCGGGCGGCGAAGGCTTCCTCCACCGGCCGGCGGCCGGCGACGACCTCTTCGCCCTCGCCCAGGATCTCGGCCGGAGACGGTCCGGCGGGTCTACGCGGTACGCGGTCACGGTCCCACTCTCGACGGGGGCGGCCGGGGCCACGATCACGCTCCCAAGGGCCGCGCTGCGGGCGTGGCCCGCGGGGCCGCTGGCGCTGGTCGTACTCCACCCGTCGGTCGTGTCCACGCGGTCCACCGCCGTGATCACGACGCCCACCGGCACCTTCGGCCGGCGGCCGGGCATCGGGGCCGCCCGTCGGTCGCGGTGGCCGATCCCCGCGGGGCGGCCCATCCCCGTCTCGGAACGGACGGCCTCCAGGCTTGCCGTAGGGACGCCCACCCTGGGGCTTGCCGTAGGGGCGGCCACCCTGAGGCTTGCCGCCATAGGACTTGCCTCCGGGAGGCCTGCCGGCGGATCCCTGGCCGTAGGGCCGTGGGCCGGGCTTGCCCGCGTAGGGCTTGCCGGAGCCGGGCTTCCCGGGGTAGGGCTTGCCGCCGCCGGGCTTGGCACCGTAGGCCTTGCCGCCACCCGGCTTGTGGCCATGGGGCTTCCCGCCGCGCGAGGGGTCTCCGGATGGCCGCCGGTCCTGGCGCTGCGGCTGGTCGTCGCGACCCTGCTGATCGTCGGACATGCTCAAACCCTCCGCCAACGCTGGCCGTCAGGCGTGTCCTCGACGGCGACCCCCGCGGCAGCCAGGGCGTCACGCAACTCGTCGCTGCGCGCCCAATCGCGCGCGGATCGGGCCGTGACCCTTTCCTCCAGCATCGCCGCCAGCTCAGCCGGCAGATCGTCGTCCGCAGGGTCGTCGATGACCCCCAGCACCGTATCCAGCTCACGCAGGGTAGCGGCGCCGCGGCGGGCATCAGCGGTGGACAGCGAGCGCGCGGCGACGCGGCTGTTCAGCTCGCGCACCAGGTCGAACGTGGCTGCCAGCGCCGCGGAGATGTTGAGGTCGTCGTGGAGCCCCGCGGTGAACGCCGCCCTGGCGTCGCTGAGCACCGCCGGCAGCGACTCGTCATCCGGTCGCTCCTGGGCATAGGCCTCGAGCGCGGTCACCGCCGTGTTGATGCGCTCGACGGCCGCGTTGGCGGCCTCCAGCGAGCGCTCGGAGAACTCGAGCGGTGAACGGTAGTGCGTGGCCAGCAGGGCGTAGCGCAGCGCACGCGGGCTCACGCCGGTGGCGTAGAGGTCGGCCGGGCGGGCGATGTTGCCGGTGGACTTGGCCATCTTGGTGCCGCCCATCTGGAGATGAGCGTTGTGCAACCAGGTGCGCACGAACGGTTGCCCGGTGGCGGCCTCCGACTGAGCGATCTCGTCCTCGTGGTGCGGGAAGACGAGGTCCACACCGCCGGTATGGATGTCGAAGCTCGGGCCCAGGTAACGCATGCTCATGGCCGAGCACTCGATGTGCCAGCCGGGACGTCCCAACCCGATTTCGGTCTCCCAGCTGGGCTCGCCGGGCTTGGCCGCCTTCCACAGGGCGAAGTCACGCACGCTCTCCTTGTCGTACTCGTCGGCCTCCACGCGCTCACCGCTGCGCTGCTGGTCGGGGTCGATGCGCGCCAACCGACCGTACGAGGGCCAGGACGCGATGCGAAAGAAGACGGAACCGTCGTCGGTCCGGTAGGCGTGGTCCTTCGCGATGAGCGTCTCGATGAGCGCGACCATGTCCTCGATGTGGGCCGTGGCCCGGGGCATGACGTCCGGCTCGCCGATGTTGAGACGCCGCAGGTCCTCGAAGAAGCTCTGGGTGAAGCGTGCGGTGAAGTCGGCGATACCCTCGCCGGCAGCGCCGGCGTCACGGATGATCTTGTCGTCGACATCGGTGATGTTCATGACCCAGGTCACGTCGTAGCCGCTGAAGAGCAGCGTGCGGTGGACCAGGTCGGCGAAGACGAAGGCGCGGAAGTTGCCCACGTGCGCGGGGGCATAGACGGTCGGACCGCAGCTGTACATGCGCACTCGGCCGGGCTCGATCGGCTCGAACGGTGCGAGGGCACCACCGAGCGTATTCCTGAACTGCAGACTCATCGGGACACCACGGTTACGAGGCAGGACGCACTGATCACGCGCCCGGCACCTTCGTCGCCACTGAGGTTACCGGTCGCGGCCTTGACCGACACGCGCGCCGTCTCGAGGCTTGCCAGACCCGCGATGATCTCGGCCATGGCGTCGAGCCGCCGGCCCCCGAGGCGCGGCCTCGCACCCAGGATGGTCACGTCCACGGCCGAGAGCAGCAAGCCGGCGGCTCGCACCCGGCGCATGACCTCGGCCGCCAGCTCGCGGCTGTCGATCCCACGGGTGTCCTCCTGGCCGGACGGGAACAGCCGCCCGAGGTCGCCGCCCCCACAGGCCGCCAGCAGCGCGTCGCAGAGCGCATGCAGGACCGCGTCGCCATCGCTGTGGCCCTGTAGCCGGGGTGCACCCTCCACCAGCAGGCCTCCCAGACGCAGGCCATCGGCGGGGCCGAAGGGATGGCTGTCGGTGCCCAGGGCCACCCGCGCGCCGGGGTCTTCGCCGGCCAGCCGCCGGGCCTGGGCCAGGTCCTCCGGCAGCGTCACCTTGATGTTGTCCGGGTCGCCCGGGACGATGCCTACCGAGACGCCGGAGCGCCGGAGCAGGTCGGCCTCATCGGGGATGTCCTCGTCGCCGCCGGCGTAGGCCTCGACCGCGGATCGCAGCAGCTCCCGGAGGGCGCCCTGCGGCGTCTGGGCCCGGTAGAGGCCCGCTCGCTCGGCCGAAGCGGTGATGTGCGACCCCTCGACACGCTTGAGCGCGTCCACCACGGGCAGTGCCGGGATGGCCGCACCGTGGGCCAGCGCACCCTCGACCACGCGTCCCACGACCGCGGAGGAGACCAGCGGC
The DNA here is from genome assembly GCA_964476955.1 of uncultured Anaerolineaceae bacterium. GTDB lineage: Bacteria > Chloroflexota > Limnocylindria > Limnocylindrales > CSP1-4 > JAFMJV01. The sequence goes on along the minus strand of CAYZDQ010000148.1, from coordinate 2,995 downwards.
CGGGCAGCGTCGTGTACGAGCACCACGTCCGCGGTGGCGGCGCGCACACCCTCGGCCACGGAGTCCTGGCGGCGACGCCCGCCGGGCACGACCGTGGCCTCGAGCTCGCCGAGCCAGTCCATACGACGCAGCTCCTCGACGCGCTCGGGGGCCGTGACCACGATGACGCGATCGACCGACGGCGCGGCCGCCATCGATTCGACGCTGCGGCGCAGGATCGACCGCCCGCCGATGGTCAGCTCGAGCTTGTCTGCGCCGCCCATACGGCGACTGCTGCCCGCGGCCACGATGACCGCGTCAGCGATGCGTTCCTGGGTCACCCCGCAAGTGTGCCGTGCCGGAGCGCCAGCCGTCGAGCCGGAGGGCCCGGGCTCAGGAGCCCGGTACGAGCTCGGCGAAGATCATGCGGCCGGCGACCGTCTGGAGGATGCGCGTGACGGTCACGTCCAGCTCGCCCTCGATGTGTGCGCCGCCGCCCTCCACCACGACCATCGTGCCGTCGTCGAGGAAGGCCACGCCCTGGCCGGGCTCCTTGCCCTCCTGGATGACCTTCACGTGCAGCTCCTCGCCGGGCAGGAAGGCCGGCTTGAGGGCGTTGGCCAGCTGATTGAGGTTCATCACTCGCACGCCCTGCAGCTGGGCCACGCGGTTGAGGTTGTAGTCGGTGGTGAGGATGGCCGCCTCGCGCTTCTGGGCCAGCGAGACCAGCTTGGCATCCACGGTCGACACGCCGGGATCGTCCTCCGCGCTCATCTCGACCTCGATGCGATGGTCCTTCTGCAGCACCGAGAGCACGTCCATGCCACGCCGGCCACGGTTGCGGCGGCCCGGATGAGCGTCGTCGGCGATGTGCTGGAGCTCACCCAACACGAAACGGGGCACGATCAGCAGGCCCGAAAGGAAGCCCGAGGCGACGACATCGACGACCCGGCCGTCGATGATGGCGCTGGTGTCGACGTACGTGACCTGGTCGAGCGCCTCGCTGGGCTCGGTCTCCGCCGATCCGCCCGAGCGTCGCAGGCTGAGCTCGCGGATGCCGTCGAGCAGATCGCGACGCTTGGCCACGGTCAGGCCCATCATGCCCAGGGCCAGGACGATGGATACGCCGATGGGCAGGAGGATGCCGAAGGGGGCCGGCAGGGTCGTCAGCGGCAGGCCCAGCAGGAAGCCCATGAGCAGGCCGACGACGAGGCCCACCACGGCTGCCACGAACTCGTCGGTGGACATGTCGGTGACCGCACGCATCAGCCACCGTGCGGGCGAGATGGTGATGTAGGGCATGATCGAGAAGCCGGCCACGGCCCACGCCACCACCCAGGCGACCAGCATCAAGCGACCCTCGGTCGTTTGATCCGACAGGGTGTCTGACAGCCCAGCGAGGGTGATCGCGAGGATGACCCCAAGGGCACCCCCGAGCAGGCGGACGAACCTCAACATGGCCAGCAGACGCTACCAGAAGGCGCGTACTCGTGGCCCCCTACCCAGAGGTACCAGTCGGGGATGCGAAGGCCGCGTCGATAGCCTCGCGCAAAGTGCCCACGCGGACGAGCTCCAGATCGTCAGGCACTGGCGCGCCGTTGCCTGTGCCGACCGCCCCCGGGATGAGCGCACGACGAAAGCCCAGGCGTGCCGCCTCACGCAAGCGCCGGTCGAGCCCGCGCACCGGCCGTACCTCGCCCAGCAGCGAGACCTCGCCGCAGACGAGCGTGTCCGCCGGCAACGCCTGATCGCGGGCGGAGGCCGTGATGGCCAGGGCCACGGCCAGGTCGAGTGCCGGCTCGCCCACGGTCAGCCCACCGGCCAGGCTGGCATAGACGTCCCGGCCGCCGACATCGACCCCGCCGCGCCGTGCGAGGACCGCGATGAGCAGAGCCAGGCGGTTGCTGTCCAGGCCTGCCACCGTGCGCCGTGGCGGGCCCATGCCGCCGGCCGGCGCCACCAGCGCCTGCACCTCCACCAACAGCGGCCGCGTGCCCTCCAGCACCGCAGCCACGGCCACCCCGGGTGCTTCTCGATGACCGCTGCCGAGGAAGGCGGCAGCGGTGTCGGTGACCTCGGCCAGCCCCGTGGCCGTCATCTCCATGACGCCCACCTCCTCGGTCGAGCCGTGGCGGTTCTTGAGCGCGCGCAGGATGCGCAGAGAGCCGTAGCGGTCCCCCTCGAGCATGAGCACCGCGTCGACGAGGTGCTCCAGCGTGCGCGGTCCGGCCAGCGTGCCGTCCTTGGTCACATGGCCCACGAGCAGGACCGGCACTCCCTGCTCGCGCGCGAACGCGCCCAGCTGGATGGCCGACTCCCGTACCTGCCCCACCGAGCCAGGTGGGCCGCCGAGGCCATCGACCTCCACGGTCTGGATGGAGTCGACCACGAGCAGGGTCGGCGGGGCGGCCGCGGCGGCCGTGACGATGGTGGCGACGTCGGTGCTGGCCAGCACCGAGAGCGTGCCGTCGGCCGGTCCGCCGGTGAGGCCCAGGCGTGCGGCGCGCAGGTGCAGCTGCGAGGCCGATTCCTCGGCGCTGGCATAGAGCACGCCGGCGGCACCGGGTTCGGCCGCCACGGCCAGCGCCAGGGCGCCCGCCATCTGCAGCACGAGCGTGGACTTGCCGATGCCCGGCTCCCCTCCCAGCAGCAGCACCGAGCCCGGCACCAGGCCACCACCGAGCAGACGATCGACCTCGCCGATGCCCGTCGCCCGGCGTGCGACGCGGGTGGCCTCCAGCGCCCCAAGCGGTCGCGGTTCGGCAACCGCCGGCAGCGTCGGGCCACGGGTGCGCGAACGCCTCTCGGCAGGCGCGATCAGCGTCTCGACAAGGGAGTTCCAGGCGCCGCAGGTACGGCACTGCCCCTCCCACTTGGGGAAGGTCGCGGCACACGTCTGACAGATGTACTCGCTGGCGGCCTTGGAGCGCGCCACCGTCTAGGCGGCCTCGACGGGGGTCTTCTCCTTGACGGCCTCGATGGAGAGCCCGGAGTCCTCGTCTCCGTCGACAAGCAC
>CAYZDQ010000147.1:0-6028 GCA_964476955.1 uncultured Anaerolineaceae bacterium | reverse complement strand
CTTCATCGGAGCCTTCCGCAACACCGCGCTGTGGCTCATCGTGGCCGTCACCGTGCCCACCGCCCTGGGTCTCGGCTTGGCCGTGCTGCTCGACCGGCCGTTGCGAGCCAGCCGCTTCTACAAGTCGGCCTTCTATATGCCCATCACGCTATCGCTCGTCGTGGTCGGCCAGGTCTGGATCTGGATCTACCAGCCCGACTGGGGCCTACTCAACACGGTCCTCTCGGCCGTCGGGCTGGAGGACTTCACGCGCGCCTGGCTGGGCAATCCGTCCACGTCATTAGCCGCGGTCATCGTGGCCTGGTGTTGGCAGCAGACGGCACTGGCGCTGATCCTCTACCTGGCCGCGCTGACGACGGTGCCCAAGGACCTGCTCGAAGCCGCGTCCATCGATGGCGCCACGCCCTGGCAGCAGTTCCGGCGAATCATCGTGCCACTCCTGCGCCCGGCCTCGGTGGTGGTCATCGCCCTCGCGGTCATCAACACGCTCAAGGGCTTCGACATCGTCTTCATGCTGACCAAGGGCGGCCCGTTCCACACCTCCGAGAACCTGGCCATGTTCATGTACTCGGAGACGTTCTTCAAGTACCGCGTGGGCTACGGCGCGGCCATTGCGGTGGCGCTCTTCATCCTGGCCATCATCGTCATCGTCATCTACTTCCGCCAGGTGCGCGCCTCGGAGCGCATCTATGGCTAGTGCGCACGGCGGCATGACCGTCACCGAAGAGAACCATCGGGCCCGGCCGCTGCACCGCTCGTTCGTGGTGCACGGCTTCATCCTGGCCATCCTCGTCATCTACGCCGCGCCCATCATCGGCGTCGCCCTGACCTCGTTGATGACCAACTCGGAGATCGCGGCCCGTGGCGTGTGGCACATCCCGGAGAACGCATCGCTCGACAACTTCTTCGACGTATGGAACAACACGGCCACACCGCGCTACCTGCTCAACAGCTTCCTGGTGACCATCCCGGCCACCTTCTTCTCGATCCTCGGAGGTGTGCTGCTGGGCTACGTCTTCAGCCAGTTCAAGTTCCCGGCTGCCGAGCTGCTCTTCCTGGTCGTCATCGCGGGCATGTTCTTCCCGCCCCAGGCCATGCTCATCCCGCTCTTCCGGCTCTTCAATTCGCCGATCGAGATCTTCGGCTTCCAGATACTCCCGGCGCTCTTCGACACCGTCTACCCGATGATCATCATCCACATGAGCCTGGGCCTGGCCATCACCACGCTGCTGTTGCGCAACTTCATGAACGCCCTGCCGTCGAGCTTGCGCGAGGCCGCCATCGTCGATGGCGCTGGCGAGTGGTCGGTGCTTGGCCGCGTCATCGTGCCGCTGCTGCTGCCGGCGCTGGCGGTGCTGGCCACGCTGCAGTTCACCTGGATCTGGAACGACTTCCTGTGGCCGTTGGTGCTGACAAGGTCGGAGGAGGCCAAGACCATCATGGCCGGCATCAATGCGCTCAAGGGCCAGTACAACGTGGCCTGGGCCAACCAGGCCGCCATGGCCGTCATCGCCAGCATCCCCACCATCGTCATCTTCATCGTCTTCCAGCGCTACTTCATCAGCGGCCTGACCATGGGCTCTGTGAAGGAGTGACCACAACGACCAGGAGGGGAACCACGTGACCGCAGCCGTCGAACGTATGAGGGTGGCCATCATCGGCCCCGGGCGCATCAGCGACCTGCACGCCATCGAGTACGTGAACTCGCCGCACACCGAGATCGCCGCGGTCTGCAAGCCGGACACCGAGGGCGCGCTCGCGCGAGCCCGCTCGTGGGGCATCGAGCCGGAGAAGGTGTACGCGGACTGGCAGGACTGCCTCGCCGACGACTCCATCGACGCCTTCGAGGTGCTACTCCCCCACCACATGCACATGGAGGTGGCGCTGGCGGCCATCGAGACCGGCAAGCACCTCTCGACCCAGAAGCCGGTGGGCTTCACCGTGGCCGAATGCTCACGCTTCGTGGAGGCGGCCGCAGTGGCCGAGGCGCGCGGGCAGGTCGTGCGCGTCTTCGAGAACTTCCTCTTCTACCCGCCCGTGGCGCGGCTGGTGGAGCTGGTACGGCAGGGCGAGATCGGTGACGTGCTCTCGGTGCGCCAGATCAGTCGCTCGGGCAATCCCGACTGCGGCTGGGACGTGCCCGATCGTGCTGCCGCCTGGCGCTTCGACATCGAGCAGAACGGCGGTGGCCCGCTGGTCTTCGACGATGGCCTGCACAAGTTCAGCATCTTCTGGGCGCTGCTGGGCGTGGCCGACGAGGTCCATGCCTGGATCGGCTCCACACCGGTGGAGGGTGGCGCGCTCGACTCGCCGTCAGCGGTGACGATGCGCTGGGGCTCGGGCGCCATGGGCGTGCTGGAGGTGGTCAACGCGCCTGAGCTGCAGGTCCAGTCGCTGTTCTACTCACAGGACGATCGCGTGGAGGTTACCGGGTCCAGAGGCGTAGCCTGGGTCAACCGCGGCCACGGCAAGATCCAGGAGGTGCCCTCGCTGCAGGTCTACCGCGACGGGGCCACGCGCGACTTCGAGGACATCGCTTCGGAGTGGGACGAGTCCTTCATCCTGGCCACGCGCGACTTCATCGAGGCCGTACGTGAAGGTCGTTCGTCGCTGCTGACCGCGGAGGAGCATCGGCAGGTGCTCTCGACCGCGCTGGCGGCCCAGCTCTCCGGCCGCGAGGATCGCGTCGTACGCCCCGTGGACGTGCCTTAGCGCAAGCGGTTGGGATGTGCCCGGTGGGCTTGTCCGCATCGGTGAGGCGGCTGTAGCCGGTGCGGGCGAGGATGTCGCTGATGGTCGAGCGGGGCATCCCCAGCAGCGGTGCCAGGCGATGCGGTCCGTAGCGGCGCCGGACCCGCTCGCGCAGGATGGCCTGGACCCGCTCGGGTGGTGTCGTGCGCGGTGAGTGGTGTGGTCGGGAGCTGCGGTCCTCGAGGCCAGCTGGGCCCTCGTGCCGGTAGCGGGCCAGCCACTTGTAGCCGGTGGCCCGGCTGATCCCGGCCGCCCTCGCGGCTTCGACCACCGTCCAGCCTTCCTCCAGCACCCGCATCACCAGCAGTTGACGCCCGAACACGTTGAGCCGGGCCCTACGATGGGCCATGAGAGCCTCCTCAGGCTGTGGTTTCTGAACACCCACAACCCTGATGCGAGGCTCTCCTATGTCAACAACGTGTCGGTGAACTACACCTAGCCAAGCTCGCCGGTGCGGTCGGCTGGCGGGCCAGGGTCGCTCTGACCGCCTTGTGGCTCGCACTCGCCGCCATCGGACTGGGTTCGGTCGCGCCGGCGGAGCTTCATGCAGCCGGTGAGCGCCCCGAGATGTGTCCGGCGAGCGTCGCCGGCCTACCCTTCAGCGGCTCGACCTACGGCTTGCAGCCGGGCTCTGCGACATCGTCCGCACAGGTCGACTGCCATTACACGAAGCTGAGGAAGGGCAAGCCGGCCATCTCTATCGGGATCCGCGCCTCATGGTTCCCGAAGGAGGCGAGCCTCAACATGTTCGCGATCTACGATTCGGGATACTGCTGGGCCATCCACGGGCAGAAGTCCGAGCCGGACACGCGCCAGCCCAACGCTGGCATCGGCTATCCGGTGGGCGATCGCTTCATCCAGTCCTGGTGGTCCGCGAGCAACGCGAAACAGGCCAAGAAAGCGAAGGCAGCAGCAAGGGACCTCGCGCAGGCCATGGCGCCGCGGGCCATCCTCTGCCCGGCAAATGCCACGGTCGATGCCGTCACCGGGTACGTCGATCCACACGTCGGCGACTCGACAGCGATCGGTGGAAGTCCGCAAGCCATCGACCCGAACGTCACGAGCATCCTGTTGACCGGGGCTGCGGCTCAGCAGGTGCTGGACGCCGGACGCGGAGCCGAGATCGCACTCTATGGCGATGATGACTACGGTGTCGTCGTCCGTGACGACGGTAGTGTGGGCACCGCTTCCTTGCTGGGTGGCTCGGGCACGGTCGAGGATCTGGTGGTCGGTGGTTCGGGCGACGACATCTACGTGCTCGTGACGGTCCGGTTGCCGGAGCGTGATCAGGTCCTCGACGGATCTGAGGGGCAGTCCGGCCAGGCGACAGGCCAGGTCTCGGGCGGTGATGAGGTACCGGTCGAGGCCGGCGACGATCGGGCAGCATTCTTGGAGCCAGCACAGCAACGACTAGCAGTCCTCGACCTCACCTGAGCCGTCGGACAGCCTACTGTCTGGCGGCTCGTGACGTCGGCCCGGTCAGCCGTAACGAGCAGTACGTCGACCGCGCAACGAGCTGCCGCCCGCCGAGTAACCCCGTCGCGCCGCCTCGGCTGGCTGTGGCGCGAGGGCTAAGGAATCAGGGCCGGACGACCCGCCGTCGCGCGCAACCATGGCGACGACGACCAGGCATAACCCTCTATACATGGCGGTTCAGAGATTGCTGATGGACGCCTGCGGGAGAATCGTCGTGTAGCAAGAGGAGGATGTCACGCGGACCATTCGAAGCGCCGTCGAGGTGGCGTCGGACGGGGAGGGGCTGGGGCTCATCCTCGCGACCGGGATGTCCGACGCCGCCGCGATCGTGGCCTTGATGTTCATGCTGGGTGGTTTCATCGTGTTCATGGGCCTCTTGCTGCTCATTCCCGAGGTCACTGTCTTCGGGCCTGAGCGACGGAAGAGAGAGGCCTTGCGCGAACGCGGGGTCGCCACGACCGCTCGGGTGGTCAAGATCGAGAGACGACTCGATTTCCCCTGGCAGCACATCACGACGGTCGAGTGGGTCGACTCCCACGGGACGACGCGACAGCATCGGGAGATCTGGAGGCCCTCCCGAGCCGGCGAAGGCGACGAAATGGACCTCATGTACGACCCACAGAAACTGTCTCGCGTCCAGGTCTTCGACGAGCGAGGCCCGCGCTTCTCGATGCCGTGGCATGAGACGTTCTGGATTCCGCTAGCGAAGGTCATGATCCCGCTTGGGCTGGTGATCCTGGCTGCAGCACTGGCTGCAGCATTGGCCACGTCGACTCTCGATGAGCTCATCGACTCGATGATGACCCCGGAGTGACCGCCGCCGTGGGGACCGCCACCCGCTGAGTAGCCCCATCGCGCCGCCTCGGCTGCCCGCGGCTTGTTGGCGGCGACAACCAGACGTCGTACGCCTGGCGATGACCCCAGGTCCCTAGGACAGCCGCGAACTCAGGCCTCGCTCAGCTCATCGTCGGCGATGGTGGGGACGTCGAGCGCAGTGGCCGTGGCCGGGTGCGTGCAGCGCTGCGAGGCTCCGGCGATCACGCCCAGCAGGTCGCGTCAGCGTCGCCAGTACAGGTCCGTCACGACCCACTCGGGCGGGCCCATCTCGGCCACACACCAGGCGTCAGGCTCGCTGAGCGGGTCGTCGAGGAAGCTGGCGATGACCTGGCCAGGACAATCATCCGCGTCGATCGTGGCGTGGCCGGCTCCGGGGATCTCATAGACCCAGCTGTTGGGCAGGGTCTCGGACGCCAGCCAGCCCCAGCCGGCGGGAGTGGCCACGTCGAATTGCCCTGAGAGGATGAGCGCAGGAACGTCGCTCTCGACGGCCGAGGCCTCGATCCCGGAGGCCGGCAGCACGCCCCACGCCACGCAGACCGCGTAGTAATGCATGACCTCCTCGACGACCTCCTCGCGGATTGCGGCAGGCGCCGTCATGGCATCCGCGAGGACGAGGTCCGGGTCGTTGAACGGGATCTCCTCGGAGCATTCGACCGACCAATACGCGCCGCGCGCGTCACCATCCGGCTCCGCAAGAGCTTGCCGCAGCCGGGCAGATCCGTTCTCCGGCGGCAACGCACCGTCGAGCAGGTCGGCGAGAAGGCGCGGTTCACCGGCCGCGGTGCTGTCGATGACGGCTGGCAGGTAGGGGATGACCAGGGTGTCGTTGAGCGAGTCCTTGATGGTCCGATAGAAGATCTTCCCGTCGACCGGATCCTGTACCTCTGCTCCGCTCTCGCCGGTGTAAGGCACGAGCAATGGCTCCTGCTGCATGGAGGCGACCGTCGTCCAGAAGTCGGAC
>CAYZDQ010000146.1:0-6028 GCA_964476955.1 uncultured Anaerolineaceae bacterium | reverse complement strand
GAACTGGTCGTCCTGTGCACGCCCCAGGAGCAGTGGTGCGTGAAGATGGTGGAGGAGTTCCAGGCTGAGACCGGCATCCCCACGAGCTACGTGCGGATGTCCTCGGGCGAGTCGCTGGCACGGCTGCGGGCCGGTGCCGAGGCTCCCGAGTTCGACGTCTGGTGGGGCGGCCCCGCTGACGGCCAGATCGCGGCCAACGAAGAAGGTCTGATCGAGCCGTACATCTCCCCCAACGCGGCCGGTGTGGCGGATGCGCAGAAGGATGCCGATGGCGTCTGGACTGGCGTCTACGTCGGTGCCCTGGGCCTGTGCGTCAACGCGAAGGTGATCGAGGATCTCGGTCTCGAGGTGCCCCAGTCGTGGGCGGACCTGCTCGATCCGGCCCTCGATGACAACGTGGCCATGGCTCACCCGGCCAGCTCCGGCACGGCCTACACCACGTTCTACACGCAGGTGCTGCGGCTCGGTGGCGAGGAACAGGCCATGGAGTACATGAAGCAGCTCCACCCGAACATCCTGCAGTACACGAAGTCCGGCTCGGCATCGGGCCCCATGGCAGGTCGCGGTGAGATCGCCGTGTCCGTCATCTTCAGCCACGACTGCATCGCCAACATCGACGAGGGCTTCACGGATCTCGTGACGGTCTTCCCGTCGGACGGTACCGGCTACGAGATCGGCGCCCAGGCGCTCATCGCCAACGCGCCGCACCCGAACAACGCCAAGACCTGGATCGATTGGGCACTCCGTTCGGATATCCAGGAGATCGGCCCCACGGTCCGCGCGTTCCAGCTGCCGACGAACCCCGAGGCCGCGGTCAGTGAACACGCGGTCGACCTCTCGCAGGTCAACCTGGTCGACTACGACTTCCAGGCCGCCGGTGAGGCGCGCACGCGCCTGACCGAGCAGTTCGAGGACGAAGTCGCCGCCAAGCCCGAGTAGCTCGGAACCTTGTCGCTCACGGGCGCGGCCGACAGCGCTCTGCCCGTGAGCCATCAGCACCACACGGGCGAGGTCGGGTCTTCCCGTCCTCGCCCTTCAGCGTGAGCGCATGACAGAGACGACGCCCAGCCCGGAGGTCAAGGACGCTGCCTTCGGCCGCGCCCTGCCCGAGGGATTCCCTGATGACGAGGCAGGCCCCAAGGGTGGTCGGCGTGCATTCGATCCCATCGTCATCGCGGCCATCGTCATCTCCGTGGCCTTCGTGCTCATCGCCATCGTCTACCCGGTGGGCTCCGTCATCCGGGAGGCGCTCTCGGCCGAGGCCATCCCCGTCTTCGAGCGCTACATCACCACGGTCCAGAACAAGATCTTCATCAACACCATGGTCCTGGGCCTGGCGGTGGCGTCCCTGGGTACGTTCATCGCCTTCGTCTTCGCCTACGTCCAGGTTCGGGTGCCCAAACCGCGCTGGGTCTCGTTGCTCATCCATGTGATGGCCCTGCTGCCCATCGTGAGCCCACCCTTCGCGCTGGCCGTGGCCACGATCAGCCTCTTCGGACGCAGCGGCATCATCACTCGCGACCTGCTCGGCCTGCGGGTAGACATCTACTCCTGGCCCGACGTGGCCATCCCCATCGTCGACATCCAGATGCCGCCGTTCGGCCTCACCGCCGTCATGGCCCTGACCTTCTTCCCCATCGCCTACATCATGCTCATGGGCATGATGCGGGCGCTCGACCCGTCGCTCGGAGAGGCCGCCGCCAACCTTGGTTCATCCAAGTGGCGGACCTTCCGCAAGGTGGAGCTGCCGCTGCTGGCGCCGGGCATCGCCTCGGCGTTCCTGCTGCTCTTCGTGGAGGCTCTCGCTGACCTGGGCAACCCACTCGTGCTCGGCGGCGACTACTGGGTGCTGGCCAGCCGCATGTATATCGCCATCATCGGGCAGTACGACCTGACGGCCGGCTCGGTGCTGGCGGTGATGCTGTTGGTGCCCGCGCTCATCGTCTACTTCGCACACCGCTACTACGCCAACAAAGCCTCGGTCGTCTCGGTCTCGGGCAAGCCCAGCGGCAAGCACTCCGAGGTCAAGAGTCGTTGGGTCCGCTGGCTGCTGCTGGGCAGTGTGCTGGCCGTGGTGACCCTGGTCATCATGCTCTACGGCACCATCGTGCTCGGCTCGTTCACCAAGCTCCTGGGGGTCAACCACGAGTTCACGCTCGACCACTGGCGGTCGGTGCTGTTCGGCTATGGCACCAAGGCCGTCACCGACACCGTCACGCTCTCGGCCATCGCCACACCCATCGCCGGTCTGCTCGGCGTGGTCGTCGCCTTCCTCGTCGTACGGCGCCGATTCCTGGGTCGTGGCGCGCTCGACTTCGGCGTCATGCTCGGCATCGCCATCCCCGGCACGATCTTCGGCATCGGCTATCTGCTGGCCTTCAACACGCCCACGGAGGTCTTCGGCTTCACCCTCATCCCCAAGCTCACCGGTGGGGCGGCGATGCTGGGTGGTGCCATCGCCATCGCCATGGTCTACGTCGTGCGCTCGTCCCCGGGTGGCTTGCGCACCGGCGTGGCCTCGCTGCAGCAGATCGACCCGACGATCGAGGAAGCATCCACCTCGCTTGGCGCGAACCAGGCCCACACCTTCCGCAAGATCACACTGCCCCTCATCCGTCCGGCCTTCCTGGCCGGGCTCATCTACTCGTTCGCGAGATCGATGACCGCCATCAGCGCCGTCATCTTCCTGACCACGCCGAAGGTGCGCATCATGACGGCCCAGATCCTCAATGAGACGGAAAACGCGCGATACGGCAACGCCTTCGCCTACTCCGTGCTGCTCATCCTCATCGTGCTGGTCGCGATCGGAATCATGTCCTTCGTCGTCGGCACACGCACGGGAGCCGAACAGGCGACCGAATCAGGAGGCAATTGATGACAGCCACGACCCAGGCCCGGCGCGACGCCAGCGCGCCCGCGACCGTCCTGCTCGAGCGACTGTCCAAGCATTTCAAGTCACCGGAGGGGTCCGCCGTCAGGGCCGTCGACGACATCACGCTCGAGTTGGCCGGCGGCAGCTTCGTGACCCTGCTCGGTCCATCCGGCTGCGGCAAGACCACCACCCTGCGCATGATCGCCGGCTTCGAGGTCCCGACCAACGGACGGATCATGGTCGACGACAAGGACATCGCCCGCCTCACGCCGGACAAGCGCGGCATGGGCATGGTCTTCCAGTCGTACGCACTCTTCCCGCACCTGACGGTGCACGACAACGTGGCCTTCGGGGTCCAGCTCCAGGGCAAGAAGGGGGCGGAGCTGGAAGCGACGATCGAGAACGCCCTTGATCTGGTCAACCTGCACGGACTGGGTCAGCGCAAGATCTCGGAGCTCTCGGGTGGCCAGCAGCAGCGCGTGGCACTGGCGCGCGCCATGGCCATCGAACCGCGGGTGCTGCTCTTCGACGAGCCGCTCTCCAACCTCGATGCCAAGCTACGCGTCTCGCTGCGCTCGGAGATCCGGCGTATCCAGCAGGCGCTCGGCACGACGTCCGTCTACGTCACCCATGACCAGGCCGAGGCCATGGCCCTCTCCGATGTGGTGGTGGTCATGAACGCGGGCAAGATCGAGCAGGCCGGACCGCCCGACGTGATCTACCGGCGCCCCAACACGCGTTTCGTGGCCGACTTCATCGGCCGGGCCAACTTCCTCAGCGGCACCGTGACCGCGGTCGGCGAGGACACCGCGGATGTCGCCCTGCTGGGCGTGACGCTGACCATCCCGGCCGGTCCCGGCCAGACCTCCGAGGCGACCGCCACGGTCGTGGCCCGACCCGAGTCCATCAGCGTGGGCACGGGTGACCTGCGCGCGACGGTCAAGGACAGCACCTTCCTCGGCTCCTACGTGGAGTACGAGCTCGAGCTCGGTGACGGCCAGGAGAACATGCTCGCTGTCGACGGCGAGTGGATGTCACGCGGCTTGCACGCACCCGGCGACCAGGTGGCGTGGGAGCTCCTGCCGGAGCGAGCGTACGTGCTGCCACCCGAGCCGCCCGCGACCGACTAGAGGTCGCGACGACCGAGCACGTAGGCGGCGAGGCCGACCGGCACCAGCACCCACAGCAACAGGCTGGCGGCCAGGAGCCCGAGGGAGCCCCCACGCCCGATGTTGTCATCGAGGTAGATCCCCATGGTGCCCAGTGCGCTGCCGCTCGCGTCGAGCAACAGCAGGCCCGTGACACGCGCGGCCTCGATGGGATTGGCCAGCACGGCCAGGAGGATGGCCGGCTCCCCCAGCGAGAGGAAGACGCCCAGGCCGATGACCATGAGGTCAAGGCCGAGAGCCAACACGAACCAGGCGGCTACGGCCACCAACGAGGCCTGCAGGCGGTTGCTCACGATCGAGCCCACGAGCACGCCGACTGCGGCCGCGACCGCGGCGCAAGCGGCGCACACGGCCAGGATGCCCACGAACGTGGGGATGTCTGCCGCCGGGACGGCTCCGGCCACGATGACCGCGACGACAGCGAAGCCGGCGATGAGCGAGAGCCAGGCCGAGAGCGTCACCGCCAGCCAGGTGGCCACGACCACGCTGCCCGAACCGAGGCCACGGGAGCGCAGCGCGGACATGAAGCCGCTCTCACGCTCGCCCGAGAGTGCCAGGGCGCCCAGCAGCACGGCCTGCGCGGTGGGCAGCAGCAGCGCCAGGTTGAGGAACGACACGGCCGCCGGGCCGACCGCACCGAGACCGAGCTGCCGGAACGAGCTCAGGCCGAGCGTCGCGACCACGGCCGAAGCGAAGGCGAAGGCCAGGACGGCGATGATCGACCAGCGACCACGCAGTACCGAGCGGACCTGGAAGGTGACCAGTGCTGCGGTCATCGGTCGGCCGCCCTGTCTTCGGGTCCCGGAGAGGCGCTGAGCCGGGCGTCTGCGGTGAGTCCGCCGAGTCGCACTCGATCGCTCGGCACACCGGCCGTCTCGAGGTCGCGCAGCAGGCCGATGACGTGGTCCTCGTGGCACTCGAGCGCGAGCCACTCGCCCTCCTGGCGTGCCCGCAGCACGTGGTCGAGCCCGGCCAGGCATTCTGGGTCGCAATCGCCTGGCTGTACCCAGACGGTCATCTCGAGCCTGCCGGCGTAGCGAGCCGGGGCCCCGTCGAAGGCGATGACGCCATCCTCAAGCAGCAGCACCCGATCGATCATGGCCAGCAGGTCCAGCGCGGTCGGGCTAGCCACCAGCACGGTGGCGCCCGCGTCACGGTGGGCCCGCAGCAGCTGGTGTGCCTGCGTCCGAGCGTCGTCGTCGAGGTTGGCGAACGGCTCGTCGAGCAGGATCAGGTCCGGATCGCCCTGCAGGATCGCCGCCAGCGCCACACGTTGAGCCTGGCCACCCGAGAGCTGGCCGATGGGCTGGTCCATGTCCGGCAGGAAGCCCTCGGGCACCTCCGCCCGCTGCCCGTGGCCGCGAGCGAACGATCCGAACAGGCGCATGACCTCGCGCCCGGAGGAAGCGGCCGGCAGGCGCAGGCGCTGAGGCAGGTAGGCAACCCGGCCGCGCGTGGCCGATCCCACGGGCTTGCCATCGAGCGTGATGTGGCCCGCGTGGTGGATGGTGCCAGCGAGGCAGCCGAGCAGGGTGGACTTGCCCACGCCGTTGCTGCCGGCGATGGCCACCAGGGTGCTCGGGCGGAGGTGGAGGTCCACGCCGCGCAGGACGTCGACGGAGCCATAGGCCTTGGCTACGCTCTCCGCCACCACACGCACCGCGCCATGCGTCGTGTCGGGCTGTTCCGCCGTTGCCGGCTCGACGTTGCCATCGACCGAGAGCGCCAGGCGAGACGGGCTGGCCATGGGGTCGGCGCTGCTGCTCACGCGCGCGTTCCTCGACGGCGCACGCGGCCGAGCGTCAGACCCAACAGCGTCAGGGTCGCGAGTGCCAGCCCCAGGCCGTACCAGCCCGGCGCGCCCTCACCCATCGACGCCGCGCGTGGGCTTCGCGCATCGAGGTCCTGCAGCGTCGGCGCGTAGTCCCCGACGCGCGGAGCGCTGTCCTGCATCACCACGGCGCGGTCCGCCTCCCACAGCTCCTGT
>CAYZDQ010000145.1:0-6035 GCA_964476955.1 uncultured Anaerolineaceae bacterium | reverse complement strand
ATTATCGAACCCGCCCCACGTGATTCCCGAAATGCAGAGGGGGCACGGCTCGTGGGTGGCGATGAAGATCGTGTCCTTCGGTGGGGGCCGCTCTGTTGCGGGCAGGTCGTAGAAGTCGAAGATCGCGGTGACCTCCCCGTGAAAGAGCGGGTTGCCGGTCTCGGCGTTGGTGGCGGCGATCACCGTCGAGAAGTCCGATTTCTTCAGGATCGCGGCGCCGTTGGCCAAGCAAGCGGTCGCCCTGGTGGTCTTCTTCAGCTTCGTGGCCAACTGGACCAACTACTTCCTGCCCCTGGTGCTGCTGCCGCTGGCCAAGCAGCAGCCGGTCTCGATCGGTCTGCAGCACCTCATCGCCGCCAGCCCCATCTTCGATCCCACGAAGTCCGCCGGCCTGGCGGTGTCGCTGTGGATGCCGCAGCTGGCACTGGCCACGACGGTGACCATCATCCCGCTGTTCATCCTGTTCATCGCCGCCCAACGCTTCCTCATGCGTGGCGCGGTGGTGGGCGCCGTGAAGGGCTGATCGAGCAAGGGCCGGCTCGGGAGGATCTGGGCTACAGATGGATAGCACGCGAAACGCCGAGACACGGGCGACGACCACGCGAGTGACACAGGCCGATGTGGCCCAGCGTGCCGGCGTGTCCATCTCGGTCGTCTCGCGGGAGCTCAACGGCGACCCGGAGCTGCGCGCCCGGCCAGAGACCCGCCGACGCATCCACCGGGCGGTGGAGGAGCTGGGCTACACCCCCAGCCACGCCGCGCGCTCGCTCCGGCTGTCCAAGGCCTTCGCCGTGGGTGTGATCGTGCCGGACCTGAACAACCCGATCTACCACGAGCTCGTGCGCGGGATCGATGAGACCGCCGAGGAACTGGGCTACCACGTGCTCATGAGCCGGACCGAGCACATGGAGCCGGGCGCCGATTTCCTGCGCAAGCTGGCCGGCGAGGGCCGCGTCGACGGCTTCCTCATCCAACGCCGGGACGAGACCGACCAGCGCGACTTCGTGCGACTGGCAGACGCCGGCGGGCGACCGATCATCCTCATGAATGCCCGCTGGTCTCGGCATGGTTCGGTCGTCCACGACGACGAGGGTGCCGGCCGGATGGCCACCCAGCACCTGCTGGACCTGGGCCACCGCGAGATCGCGCTCATCGGCGGCGATCGCCACAGTCACACCGCCGCGGCACGCGAGCGAGGCTACCTGCAGGCCATCCACGGGGCTGCCATGCGCCGACGGTCGGCCTGGGTCCTGAACCGGCCCTACCTGCCGGACGCCGGACGCGAGGCCATGATCGAGCTCTGCACCGCCAACCATCGTCGTCCCACGGCCGTGGTGGTGGCGAACCTTCACGCCGCCATCGGCGCCCTGCTGGGTGCACGCGAGGTCGGCCTGAAGGTGCCCGAGCAGCTCTCTCTGGTGGCTATCCACGACTGGTGGATCGCCAGCTACACGCGACCGCAACTGACCACCGTGCGCATGCCCCAGCGCGCGCTCGGGCGTGCGGCCATGAAGCTGCTGCACCGACGCCTCGAGGGCGAGCCCGCCGAGGACCTCACCATCACCGACCCAGTTCCACAGCTCATCCAACGCGAGTCCACGGCGCCACCGCCGCGCCGCCTGGTGCGCGGCCGCTTGCCGGAGACCGGATGAGAGGCCAAATCACGACCGTAGCGGTCGCCCCATCACGCGCGAACACTGACCGGGAGGGAGTCACATGCTGCACGATCCAAGCCACTACGAGCCACCGCCCATCGCGCACGAGATCGAGGTCTCCACGCACGATCGGGAGATCCTGCGCGCGCTCGCGTCCGAGCTGGCCGAGATCGCGACGCTGCCGATCCACCAGGAGCGAGCTGAGCTGTGGCGAAGGCTCAACGACCTCGAGTCGTCACGGCCGATGATTTGGATCAACGAGATCCCCTGGCACGAGATGGACGTCGACGGCGAGCTCACGCTGCAGACCACGGACGCGTGGGCACAGGACCAGGAGCGCGACCTGCGCCGCACGCTGTACCAGTGGCGCCATCTGCAGGGCGACATGATCGTCAACGACTTCATCACCTGCCCGATGGCGGTCCACAGCACGGACTTCGGCATCATCGAGGACGTCGTCGTGGCGAAGACCGACGATGACAACGACATCGTCTCGCGCGAGTTCCAGATCCAGATCAAGGACTGGCACGACCTCGAGAAGATCAAGATGCCGGTGGTCACACACAACGAGGCGGCCACCGAATTCCGCTACCAGGCCATGTTCCATGTCTACGACGGCATCATGCCCGTGGTGAAGATGGGCCAGACGCACGTCTGGTACACGCCCTGGGACTTCCTCGTGCGCTGGTGGGGCGTGCAGGAGGCGATGATGGACCTGGTCATGCGCCCGGACCTGGTGCACGCTGGCGTGGAGCGCACCGTGCAAGCCTGGATGGTCGAGATGGACCAGTTCGAGTCCATGAACCTGCTCTCGCTCGACGCCAACAACACGCGCATCGGCTCAGGCGGCTACGGCTACACCGGCGAGCTGCCGGGTGACGACTACGACCCGGCCTGGGTCAAGACCAGGAACATGTGGGGCTGCACCAACGCCCAGATCTTCAGCGAGGTCTCGCCGCAGATGCGCTGGGAATTCGCGGTCGAGCATGACCTCAAGTGGCTGCAGCGCTTCGGCCTCACCTACTACGGCTGCTGCGAGCCGCTGGACCAGTCGATCGACGTCATCAAACGCATCCCCAACCTGCGCAAGATCTCCACCACCCCGTGGGCCAACGTGCCTTCGATGGTCGACCAGGTGGGCGCCGACTACGTGCTCAGCCGCAAGCCCAACCCCAACATCTTCGCGCGCGACGAGTTCAACCCGCAGATGGCCCGAGACCAGCTGGTCGAGTTCCTCGACGCCTCGAAGGGCTGCCACCGCGAACTGATCATGAAGGACATCTCGACGGTCCGATACGACCCACAGCGCCTGTGGCAGTGGGCCGACACCGCCGCCGAGGTGGTGCAGGATTACGCCACCTGATCGAGCCCGCCCCCGTCACGTTGAAAGGACCCCCACGTGATCGTCGATAGTCACCAGCACTTCTGGAACCCGGACGAGGTCTACTACGACTGGCTGGTGCCCGCATATGGACCCATCTACCGCACCTTCGAACCGGCCGAGCTGGCGCCCCAGCTGGCCGCTGCCGGCGTCGACCGCACGGTGCTGGTGCAGTCCGCCTGCAACTTCGAGGACACCGAGGCCATGCTGGCCCAGGCGGCGGAGCACGAGTGGATCGGTGCGGTGGTGGGCTGGGTTCCGCTCTACGCTCACAAGCTGGCCGAGAAGGCCCTCGACCGCTTCATGGCCGAGCCCTGGTTCAAGGGCGTGCGTCACCTCATCCACGAGGAGGCCGATCCCGACTGGCTGGTGCGGCCCGAGGTCATCGATGGGCTCAAGATCCTCGAAGAGCGCGGCCTGACCTACGACGTCGTCGCCGTCCACCCGCTGCACCTGAGGCACGTGCCCGCGCTGGCGCGAGCCTGTCCGGACCTGACCCTCATCATCGACCACCTGGCCAAGCCGCCCATCGCCTCGGGTGAGTACGCCGGCTGGAAGGACGACATGCGCGCCGCGGCCGAGTTCCCCAACGTCCACGCCAAGGTCAGCGGGCTCAACACCGCGGCCGATTGGGCGACGTGGACCGCCGCGGACCTGCTCGAGTCCATCGGCTACGCGGTCGAGGTCTTCGGGACCGAGCGGCTGCTCTTCGGCAGCGACTGGCCAGTGGCGGTCCTCGCGGGGGACTACGCCAAGGTCTGGCGCGAGACCAACAGGGCGCTCGACGAGCTCGGCATCGCGGGTGCCGGGCGCGCGGCGATCCTCGGCGACAACGCCGCCGCGCTCTACGGCATCGGGTCGTGATCGGCCCGCTCGCGGAGATCGCAGAGGCCTGCGACCTCACGCCACAGCCAGAGCAGGTGCGACCGATCGGGATCGTCGGCAGCGGCGCCATCCTCGACGCCGCCCACCTGCCCGCCTACCGCGCCGCCGGTATCCCGGTCCCGGCCGTTTGGAGCCGTAGTCGCGAGAACGCCGAGCGCTTCGCGAAGAGGCACGGCATCTCCCGCGTCCACGACACGCTCGACGGCCTGCTGGCCGATCCTGACGTCGAGATCATCGACATCGCGGTGGTGCCGCTGGCGCAGACCGAGATCGCCCTGCAGGCCCTCGATGCGGGCAAGGACCTCATGTGCCAGAAGCCGCTGGCCTGGGAGATCAGCGAGGCCGAACGCATCATCGAGCGCGCCGAGCAACGCGGCCGGAAGGTCGCCGTCCAGCAGCAGATGCGCTACGAGGAGGGCATGCTCGCGGCGCGGGCGATGGTGCAGCGCGGCTGGATCGGCGAGGTCTCGACGATCTCTTTCTACGTCAACATCGACACCGACTTCTCCGGCTGGGGCTGGCTGACGCAGGCGCCCCGCCTTGACTTGCTCAACCACTCCATCCACTACATCGATTCGATCCGCGCCTTCCTCGGCGAGCCGGTGACGGTGTTCGGCCGGCAGTGGCGCTTGTCGGGCCAGGATGCGGTGGGCGAGACGCGCACGCTGAGCATCCTCGACTACGCGGCCGACCAGCGCGCGATCGTGCACACCAACCACATGAACGTCGCAGGTGACAACGAGGCCCGCTTCCGCATCGACGGCTCCGAGGGCTCGATCCGGGGGACGCTCGGCCTGCTGCTCGACTACCCGGTCGGACGCCCGGACACGCTGGAGATCTGGAGCCGCGTCCTGCCCACCGACGGGTGGCTGCCCTACCCCGTCACCCGTCGCTGGGTTCCGGACTCGTTCCTCGGTCCGGTGCGCTCGCTGATGCAGGCGCTCGCCGAGGGTGGAGAACCCGAGTCGAGTGCGCAGGACAACATCCGCACGTTGAAGCTGGTCCACGCGCTCTACGAATCGGGCGAGGCCGGCTGCGTCATCCATATCAGCGACACGAACACATGAACCATCGACGGAGGACCGCCACCAGGCGGGACCAGTCATACGCCATAGAGGCGCGCGAACCCGTGCGCGGGAGGGAGGACACGTTCCATGGGTGAGGTGCATCCACTGACGCAGGCCGTCATCGACGGCGACAAGGCGGCTGCCACCGAGCTGACGCAGGAGTGTCTCGACGAGGGTGAGGCCGCGGGCTTCATCGTCGAAGAGCGCCTGGTGCCGGGCATGGCCGTCATCGGCGAACAGTTCCAGCAGGACGAGATCTTCGTACCCGAGATGCTCATCGCGGCCAACGCCATGAAGGCCAGCCTGGCCATCCTCGAGCCGCTCATCGCCGAGAGCGGGATCAAGGCCCCCCGCACCGCCGTCATCGGCACGGTCCAGGGTGACCTCCACGACATCGGCAAGAACCTCGTGGGCATGATGTGGCGCGGTGCCAACTTCGAGGTCATCGATCTGGGGGTGAACGTCTCACCCTCGGACTTCGCCGCGGCCGCGCAGGAGCACCAGCCTGACATCGTAGGCATGTCCGCCTTGTTGACCACGACCGTGCCGCACATGCGCCAGGCGGTGGCCGCAGTCAAGGCCACCGGCGTCGACACCAGGGTCCTCGTGGGTGGCGCACCGATCAGCGCGGAGTTCGCGAGCGAGGTCGAAGCCGACGGCTTCGCCGAAGATGCCGGCGCCGCGGTCGATGTCGCGCGCCAGCTCGTCGGCGCGGCCTAGGGCAGGGGGAACGACACCATGAGCTTCTTTGGCACCGTCAAGACATCCGACAGCCTCGAGCGCAAGCCCGAGACCCTCGCGAAGCTGGAGCGCCTGCGGGCCACCTTCGCGCACGAGGAGGCGGATCGCGTCCCTATCACCGACTTCTTCTGGGGTTCGTTCACGAAGCGCTGGCGAGAAGAGTTGGGCCTGCCCGACGACGCAGATCCACATCGCCACTACGACCTCGACTTCATCGTCACCGTCCCCAACATGGACCCGCACATCCGGGACTGCGAGACGACCCGGGAGGACGATGAGGAGGGCGTCATCAAGACCGGCTTCGAG
>CAYZDQ010000144.1:0-6038 GCA_964476955.1 uncultured Anaerolineaceae bacterium | reverse complement strand
GCCACCACGATGTGCGGGATGCCCAGCAGGGCCGCGATGAAGGCATGGCGGTGGGACTGCTCGAGCACGCCGAGACGGGCGTCGATGAGCACGATGGCGAGGTCCGCGGTGGAGGCACCGGTGACCATGTTGCGCGTGTACTGCACGTGGCCGGGGGTGTCCGCGATGATGAACTTGCGCTTGGGCGTGGCGAAGTAGCGGTAGGCCACGTCGATGGTGATGCCCTGCTCGCGCTCGGCGCGGAGGCCGTCGGTCAGAAGGGCCAGGTCCACCTGGTGGTTGCCACGAGCCGCGCTGGTGCGCTCGATGGCCTGCAGCTGGTCCTCGAAGATGCCCTTGGAGTCATAGAGCAGGCGCCCGATGAGCGTGGACTTGCCGTCGTCGACCGAGCCGGCGGTGGAGAAACGAAGCAGATCCATGCTAGAAGTAGCCTTCCTTCTTGCGGTCTTCCATGGCCGTCTCGCTGAAGGAGTCGTCGGCACGGGTGGCGCCGCGCTCGGTGATGCGAGCGGCAGCGGTCTCGGCGATGATGGCCTCGAGGTCGGCGGCGTCCGAGTTGACCGCGCCGGTGCAGGTCATGTCGCCGACGGTGCGGTAGCGCACGACCTGGCGCTCGACGGTCTCGTCGGCACCCGGCTCCAGGTGCGGGCCGGTGGAGAGCCACATGCCGTCGCGGCGGAAGACGTCACGCTCATGGGCGAAGTAGATCGGAGGCACCTCGATGCCTTCGCGCTCGATGTACTGCCAGACGTCCATCTCGGTCCAGTTGGAGATGGGGAACACGCGCATGTGCTGGCCCTGGCGGATACGGCCGTTGTAGAGGGCCCACAGCTCGGGACGCTGGCTGCGCGGCTCCCACTGGCCGAACTCGTCGCGCAGGCTGAAGACGCGCTCCTTGGCGCGGGCCTTCTCCTCGTCGCGCCGGGCCCCGCCGAAGACGGAGTCGAACTTGTGCTCGAGGATGGCGTCGAGCAGGGTCGTGGTCTGCAGGCGGTTGCGGGACGGGTTGCCCGGCTCCTCGCGCACGCGGCCGTTGTCGATCGACTCCTGCACCGAGGCCACGATGAGGCGCTCACCGAGCTCCTCGACGCGGCGGTCGCGAAACTCGAGCACCTCCGGGAAGTTGTGGCCGGTGTCGATGTGCATGACCGGGAAGGGGAACTTTGCGGGGCGGAAGGCCTTCTCTGCGATGCGCAGCAAGACGATGGAGTCCTTGCCGCCGGAGAACAGCAGGACCGGTCGCTCGAACTCGGCAGCGACCTCTCGCATGATGAAGATGGACTCTGCCTCGAGGGCGTCCAGGTGGGTGGCACGGTGCCGTACGGCACGCTCGCCTGCGGGTCTCGTTTCGATCATCTCGTGGGGGTCGACCTCTGCTTCACGGATCGCGACGACGTCTCGCCGCTATGCTACCCTTTCCCGACTGAAGTGATAGACATTATCGGGTTAATCAGGTAAGTCGGAGTATACCCACATCTTCTGAGTGCCGCGCACGCGCGGACGAAGCAGTGAGCGAGCGAGGGGACACGTGAGCGAGCCGACCTCGACCGAGCGGCCAGCGGCTGAGCCGGAGACGCCGACCGGCGAACGGGGCGAAGGCCCGACGATGCCGCACGAGGTGCACAAGCCGGCGCAGCTGCCGGGGATCTGGGAGAAGGAGCCCCAGTGGGTCCGCTCCATCCGCTACAGGATCGACATCGGACCGCGCCAGTTCGCCGCCACGATGGTCGCGTCGGTCATCACCCTCATCGTCCTGGCCGCCACGCTCTACCTCACGCCCAGCTCCGAGAACACGCTCCTCGTCGGATCCTGGCTCGTGGGCCTCGTGGCCGGCCTGGCACTGACCTCGGTCGGCGTCTACGGCGGGGTGCTGGTGCCGGGACTGCTGCTGCTCGATGTGAGCCCGCTGTTCGCGGCTCCCCTCTCGCTCTTCCTGCAGGTGCTCATCGTGCCCTTCGGTGCGAGCGCGCACGTGCGCCTCGGGAACGTCTCGCGACCGATCGTGATCCCCCTCGTGATCGGCGGCATCATCGGCGCCGTGCTGG
Source organism: uncultured Anaerolineaceae bacterium (assembly GCA_964476955.1). Taxonomy (GTDB): domain Bacteria; phylum Chloroflexota; class Limnocylindria; order Limnocylindrales; family CSP1-4; genus JAFMJV01. Next base: position 3,993 of record CAYZDQ010000144.1, on the reverse strand, counting down.
GTCCGATCGTGGCCTCGTTCTTCGATGCCAAGGTCATCGCCGTCGCGGTGGAGGTGCTGATCATCATCAGCGCCGTGCTGCTGCTGGTGAGCCTGCCGCTCAAGCAGATGCAGGTGGCAAGGGCGCCCGGCGACGTGCCCAACGCGCGGATCGGCGGCATCGGCACGGTCTCGGGCATGTTCAGCGGCATCTCCGGCGCGGGCTGGGGGCCGATGGGCGTGACGCTGCTGATCCTCTCCCGCATCGAGCCCCGCATCGCGGTCGGTTCCTCGGTGTTCGGTCGCATCTTCATGGCGGCCGCGGCGGTGGTCAGCGCCTTCGTCCTGCTCTCGACCGGCTCGGGCCACTTCGCCGAGGTCGTGCCCCAGTGGGAGCTGGTGCCGGTCATCCTCACGGCCTCGCTGGCGACGATGCTGCCAGGCGCCATCCTGACCGGGAAGCTGGGTCGCACACGCATGTCGGTGCTCATCGCCACCGTCTCGATCTCACTGGCGATGCTGGCGCTCGCACGGACGGTCTTCTTCTAGGACGCCGCGGCTGGCGGCCGGCGTCACACGACCGCCACACGAGCGACACAGACCCGTCACGGTGCCTCGATAGCGTGGGCACATGAACATCTTCGGTGACCTCGAGCGCTTCTTCGTGGACGTCATCTGGCCCGTCCGCGTGCCTCTCGCCATCGTGCTCGTGGTCGGCATGGCCCTCTTCGTCACCATCGCCTGGCGTCGCGGCTGGCTCGCCGCCGCACGCGCCCATCCCCGGCCGGTGGTGGTCGGGATCGTCCTCTTCCTGGCGCTGGCGGGACCGCTCGGCTGGATCCTGGGCTCGCCGCTCTTCATCCGCACCGAGCTGGTGGAGGAGACGCCCGTGGCCGTGGCGGCCTCCACAGCCGGTGGCGCGACCACGCTCTCGACCGGCGAATGGCAAGGTGCCGACGACTTCCACTTCGGCAGCGGCGGGGCGCGCCTGATCGAAGGCGCCGATGGCAGCCTGACGCTGACGCTGGAGGACTTCTCCGTGCAGAACGGCCCCGACCTTTTCGTCTACGTCTCACCCGATCCCGATGGCTGGACCGAGGAGGCCGTCAACCTCGGCGCGCTCAAGGCCACGGACGGCACGTTCAGCTACGAGATCCCGCCGGAGGTCAGCGCCGAGGACATCGCCAGTGCGGTGGTCTGGTGCAAGGCTTTCGGCGTGCTCTTCGCCACGGCACCCCTGGCCGCGACCGCCTAGCGCGACTCCATGGTTGCGTGCCGGCGCCGGGCTCCCAGGCCACGACGCCGGCACACAGGTCCACGGCGGTGGGATGCGATGACTAGGACTTGATGTCGATGTGGATCTGGCCCTTCTGCGCCTTGGCCGCGCCGGTCCAGGCAGGGACGCGCATCTTGAAGCAGCCGTCCGCCGCCGCCGAGATGAGCACGCGCGAGGCGCTGCCGCCGGCCGGGTAGGCCGAGAACTGCTTGATCGAGCGCAGGCCGTTGGGCTCGTAGCGACGCACGGTCAGGTCGGTCTTGACGCCGTCGTGGAACTGCAGGGCCACGGTCGTGCGACCCGCAGAGGGTTGGCGCACTCCACGGATCTCGCGCTGCACGCGGGCGGTCGGCATGGCCTCCACGGTGACCGCGGCCGGCTCACCCGATCCGGCGCCGATGCGGCTGAGATGCAGTGTGACCCGCTCGTAACCATCCCCGGGCAGGAACGAGGCACGATTGATGGTCCAGTCGCGCAGGCGCTCGTCTTCCAGACGAAGCTCGCCGTCGCAGACCCAGCCGTTGCGCCAGACGGCGCCGTCCTCGACCTCCGGCTCGGCGGGTTCGGGTTCGGGCTCGGCGGGTGGCTCGACGACGGGCTCGGGTTCGACGGGCTCGGGTTCGACTACCAGCTCCGGCTCAGCGGCTGGCTCGACGACCGGCTCGGGCTCCTCGACCTGCGAGTCATCGGCGGGCTCGGGCTGGGTGACGTCGGACTCGGCGTCGAGGACCTCGGGAGCTGCCGAATCGCCCTCGCCCAGGACAGGGTCGAGCTCCTCCTCGAGCTCGACCTCACCGAGGTCCAGGGTGCCGGCCGTGAGCCCCATCTCCAGGGGCGGCTCGTCGGTCTGCGCTACGGACGGCGCAGTCGATGCGGCGGCCAGGGCGGCAGGGTTCGCGTCAGCAGGACCGCCGCGTGAGGTCGCGACGTAGACCGCGGCCAGGCCCACGACGGCCACCAGCGCGACCGACACGGCTCCCATCAACACGCGCCGGCGGTCGGCGCGTCGACGCATGGCGACCGCGTACGAACCCAACGACATCGTGCCGCCGGGCATCGCCGGCATGGCCACTGATCCATCCTCGGGCGAGCGGCGGCTGAAGGCCTTCGAGCCCACGGCGATGAAGGTGCCGCACTCGGAGCAGAACATGCGGTCGGGCGGATTGGGGGAATCGCAGTCCCAGCACCTCAGGCTGGGCGAGCCCGAAGCCGGAGGTGGCGGCACCACGCGGTCGGGCGCGACCCCCGACGAAGACTCGTAAGCGGGTGGAGTGGACGAAGAGAGCATGTGCGCGCCGGCGTCAGGCCGATGAACCGCGGTCGACGACACGAGTGAGTCGCATTCACCGCAGAACGCCGTGTCGGCCACCACCGGCGCGCCACATGCAGGGCAAACAGGATCGGTAGGCACGAGCAGAGTCTGCGGGCCGGGTGGACCCAGTGGAATGGGTAACCGTGCGTAGACGATAAGTACTGGTGCACCAGTACAACTGTCGGACTAGCACCGGTCGAGTCCTTGTGCAGTGGGGCGAGGAGCTACCTGCCCAGGGGCCGGAACCCGCAAGTCGGGTGCGCGATCAGACCCCGCCTACTCGACGCCGATGGCCACGAAGAGGGCCAGGCTCACGACCGCGAGCATGACCGCCACCGCGAGGCCCATCAGGAACGGCGCCAGTCCGGTCTGGCGTAGCGCGGAGACCCGGGTGGTGAGACCGACGCCGACGAGTGCCATCACGATGAACACCTGCGAGACGCGCGTGAAGGCGGTGGCGACCCCGTCGGGGATGAGACCGACCGAGTTGACCAGCGCCAGCGCGAGGAAGCCGAGCAGGAACGGTGGCACCGCCTTTCGCGCGGAGGTAAGCCAGCTGCGGCGCTCATCCGCGCCCGCCTCGCGCGAGTCGCGGGCAGCGAACCACATACCCACCGCGAAGATGACCGGCACCATCAGCGTGTTGCGCGTGAGCTTGACGATGGTGGCCGTCTCGCCCGCCTCGACCGAGTAGCTGAAGGCCGTGGCCGTGACCTGGCTGGTGTCATTGACCGCGGCCCCGACCCAGTGGCCGAAGAGGTTGTCCGACATGCCCACGGCGTGGCCGATCAGCGGATAGACGATGACCGCAGCCGTGCCGAAGAGCGTGATCGTGGCCACCGCGAACGAGAGGTCGCGCTCAGGCGCCTTGATCACCGGCGCCGTGGCGGCGATGGCGGTGTTGCCACAGATGCTGGTGCCCACGCCGATGAGCGCGCTGAGCTTCTCCGAGAGGCCCAGGCCGCGGCCGAGGGCCATGGTCACGATGAGCACGAGCACGATATCGACGACCAGTACGGCGATCGCGCCGAGGCCAGTGGAGAGGATGTCAGCGAGGCTGAGTCGGGCGCCGAGCAGGAGGATGCCGAGAGGCAGGAACCAGGCCTTGGCCAGCTTGGCGCCGGGGTCCATCAGCGGGGCCGGACGCACATTGGCCACGATGATGCCGAGGAAGAGGCCAATGGTGACCGCGCCGAAGATGCTCGGCAGCACCAGCGTCGACGCGTAGGCGATTCCCGTCAGGATGACGACGAGGAGCAGGCCGGGCGCTGCCGCGGCCAGGGTGACCCGGTCGATCAAGGACCTACGTCACGGGTTCGGCGTAGACGACGCCGGGCCCGATGGTGATCGTCACGTCACGCCGCTCGCCGGACTGCGCGTCCCTGACCTCCTGGGCCACGAAGCCACCGAAGCCGACCCGGTCACGC